>JALTGJ010000377.1 GCA_027077185.1 Spirochaetales bacterium
GAAGAAATTGCAGATTCTCTAAAAATAATATGGTCTGTTATGGATATTATTGATCAAAACCCCCTTGGCTCTGCTGCAAGTTATGGTGTGCCTATAAATCTGGACAGGGAAATGACTGCTTCGTTAATGGGGTTTGCCAGGGTCCAGAATAATGTATTGTATGTTAATAATTCCAGAGGGAAATTTGAATCAATAATAATAGATTCTCTGGATCAGATAGTGTTGACTCTTAGTAAAATGGCTCAGGATTTAATTTTATTTTCTTTACCGGAGTTTGGGTATTTCAGTCTTCCTGCAGAGTTATGCTCCGGCTCAAGTATAATGCCCCAGAAGAAAAATCCTGATGGTCTTGAGCTGTTAAGGGCAAAATCAGCATCTCTTTCTGCCTATAGTATTCAGATTAAAAATATTATCCGGTCCCTTCCTTCCGGATATAACAGGGACTTCCAGGAAGTAAAGGAACCTTTTATTAGAGGTATTAAACTTGCTCTTCAATGTGTAGGTATTATGCAGCTTACGGTTTCCAAATTAGTGGTTAACAGGGAAAATCTTGAAAAGGCATTTACACCGGAAATATTTGCTACTGATGTAGCAATTCAAATGGTTATGGACGGTAAAAATTTTAGGGATGCGTACAAAGAGGTTGGAACCCATCTTAATAAGGTAGAGGCTATGGATCCTTCTGATGGTATAAGTACCCGTACAAGTACCGGAACTGCTGGAAATTTAAGACTGGATAAGCTGGAAAAAAAACTGGCAAATTTTGCAGTTAAAGCTTTAGCAAGGGAGAGTGCAGTACAGTCTGCCTTAAATAAACTTTTAGCTGTTGATGTCAGGCCTTTTCAGTACTGAAAAAAATATCATTCCTGCCAGTGTAATTAAATATGGAAAAGCAAGTAAGAGGTCTGAGGGAATTGGAAAAAATCCCTGGGCGGCATTGGAAAAATACTCCCCTCCGGCAAAAATCAGGCAGGTTATAAAAATTCCAACAGGGTGCTTTCTTCCCAGGTATATGGCAACAAGGGCAATCCAGCCCCTTCCAGCTGTCATATTAGGTACAAAAGCTCCCAGGTTAAGTGACAGTGCAGCACCACCTAATCCGCTGAAGGCTCCTGAGAGAAGGATACTCTTTATCTGAATAGAATACGGGTTAACACCCTTTACCTTTAGAACTGCAGAATTATATCCGGATGCTCTGACTCTTAGGCCAAAAATTGTTTTGTAAATTATCCATGCAACTGCTGCTGTAGATAAAAGACCGGCAAAAACAAATAGATTGTTACCTGCAATGGTAGAAAGTTTAGGAATGTCAGAAAATCTAATAACACCTTTTGTCTTAAAAATAATTTCACTAAGATAATTAACCATTCCCATTGCAAATAGGTTGGCAGCAAGTCCTGTTATAAAAATATTTGCTTTAAATTTTAGTGTTATAAATCCAAAAAGATATGCAAGACCTGTACTTGAAACTATAGCAGCAATTATACCAAGGGTAAAACTGCCTGTAATACCAGTTATAAGGATAGCAAAAAATGCCCCTGTCAGCATGAGACCTTCAAGTGCAATGTTAAGTACTCCCGAAAGTTCTGTAAACAGCCCTCCAAGTGCAGCAAGAAGAATAGGTGTGCTTATAAGCAAAATAGAGTTAATCATTCAGGCTTCCCCTTTTTAAATTAAAACTTTTGGCAGTAATTAGGAAAAAAATTACAGCTCTTATTAAATTGCTGAATTCAAATGACAAATCTGAATGAATCATTGCCAGCTGGGTTCCTGCATCAAGATAAGCAAATATAAGTGCTCCGGGGATAACAAAAGCAGGGTTGTTTCCGGCAATGAGGGCCACAGCAATTCCATTCCATCCAAAACCCTGTGTGAACCCCCTTATTCCCATATGAAAATTCCCAAGTGCAGCAAAACTGCCTGCTGCACCATACATTGCCCCGCTTATTATCATTGGTAATATGTAATGTTTTTTTACAGCTATTCCTCCGTATTCTGCAAAACGCCGGTTTAAGCCGGAAATACGCATTTCATAGCCCAAAGTTGTTTTAAACAGGAAGATGAATGATACAAGCGCGGCTGCTATGGCAATAAAAAAACTTATATTAAAATGGGAAGTCCCCAGTAATTGTTTTAGAAATAATATTTCAGGTATTTTAGCTGTTGAACTTAAAAAGCTGCTGCTGTCCCTAAAGGGTTTAGTTATAAGAAAATCCATAAAATGGATGGTAATTCCTGCAATCAGGAAGGAAGATATTAGTTCATCGGTGTTCCATTTACTTTTTAAATATCCTGATATTCCGGCCAATAACGCTCCGCTTAATATTCCTGCAGAAACTGCAGATATAATACCTGCATATTTGAGTGGATTGTTAGTATGTAAAGAAAATAAAACTGCAGCCATTGCGCCTGCATAAACCTGCCCTTCTCCTCCCAGATTAAATACACCAGCACGGAAAGCAATACTCATTCCCAGGCCTGCTATAATAAGTAAGCC
>JALTGJ010000378.1 GCA_027077185.1 Spirochaetales bacterium
ATGAAGAATGATCTTCCTAAAGGACCATTAAAAATTGATATTTTTATTACCCATACACACTGGGATCATATTATGGGCTTCCCTTTTTTTACTCCCATATATATTCCCGGAACTGAAATAAATATATACGGGCCTGTTACATATGAAGACGAGGGACTGGATGAAATTATTGGGAGTCAACTAAGATACAGGTATTTTCCAATAAAACAGAGTGAACTTTCGGCAAGTATTAATTACCATCCCTTAAAAGAATTAACTATGGATCTGGGAGACGGTCTATTTGTTACTACCAAATATCTAAACCATCCAGTTCTTTGCCTTGGTTACCGTTTTGAATATAAGGCTAAATCAATATGTACCGCATATGATAATGAGCCCTTTCTAAACCTGTTTCCAACAGACCCTGAAAATCCGGGTTATGATCCGGATGCAGCAGAAGAAGGGGAAATAGTTGCAAAAGAAGAAAATGAAAAAATCCTTCAGTTTTACAGAGATGCTGATATTCTAATACATGACAGCCAATACACCAATAAAGAATATCTTGATGGTAAAAAAGGATGGGGTCACACACCCTTTGAAACTGCTATTAACTCAGCTCATAAAGCAGGTGTAAAAAATCTATTTTTATTTCACCATGACCCATTAAGAACAGATGCTCAATTAAAAGAACTTCTTGAAATATATCGAAACAAAATTGAAGGGAAAAGCAGAATAAAACTTGATCTTGCCAAAGAAGGTCTTGAAATAGAAATATGAGATGTATCCTTGAATAAGCAAGCAGAACATAAAATTGAAAAGTTCCTGAATGATCCTGTTTATACTTCATTATCTTTCCCTAATAAAGATTTTATTAAGATAAAATCCCTGGAGTTCAATTTTTCTTTTCAGGAGTTAAAGCAACTGATTGATATTGCAACTGATTTGGAAATGTGGCAGGAAGGTTCAATATCTGACATCTGGGATGAGGATAATCTGGGGAATTTGCATGGTAAAAATCTTCGTCAAAAGCTGCTAAAAAGAATAATTGATAAATGGACCAGACTAAAAAATGAAAGCAGTGATTATACTAACTTTATCCCAATAAAAGAGTCCAAACCTAAACTGAACTTTGTAAGTCAAAAGGATGACAGTATAATTCTCGGAAACTGTCCTGTAGCAAGTGAGAAAACCAGATGCTGTAATCTGTATACTCTGGATGCAGTTAAAAACTGCGGATTTGACTGCAGTTACTGCTCTATTCAATCATTTTATACAGATGGGAAAATATATCTGCATGAAAATCTAAAAGCCAAACTGAATAAACTGGAATTGGATCCACAAAAATTTTACCATATTGGAACAGGTCAATCTTCAGATTCCCTGATGTGGGGCAACAGGGATGGCATTCTTGATGATATTTTTGAATTTGCAGAAAACAATAAAAATGTAATTCTGGAACTAAAAACAAAGTCCAATGCAATAGGCTATTTTAGAAAAAATAAGATTCCTTCGAATGTAATTGTAACCTGGTCCCTTAATACAGATATTATTATTGAAGCAGAAGAGCATCATACCGCTACTTTACGCGAAAGACTCGAAGCCGCCAGAGTCATTGCAGATATGGGGATACTTGTGGGCTTTCATTTCCACCCAATAGTTGAATACAAAGGATGGGAAAGGGAATATCATAAAATTATAGACAATATTCAGGAAAATTTTATACCCGAAGAGGTTGCCCTTATTTCCCTGGGAACTTTAACATTTATTAAACCGGTAATAAAACAGCTTCGAAAACGAAAACTGGAAAGTAAAATATTGCAAATGCCACTTGTAGATGCGGAAGGGAAATTCTCCTATCCCCTGGAAATTAAAAGGAAAATATTCAGTTCTGTATATAACCGATTTTCAGATAAATGGAAAACAATGGTATACTTTTATATGTGTATGGAAGATAAATCACTTTGGAAGGATATTTTTAATAAAGAATACAGTAATAATGAAGAATTTGAAACCGATATGAATGCCCATTATATAAGGAAGATTAAATGGCTGGAAGACCGGAAGAGAAATATGAACCAGGAGAACTGACCAGGGTTAAAGAAAATCTTGGAAAACTTTCTAAAGAAGAAGCAATAAGAATGTCAAAGGTTCTTGGCGGAGAGATAGGAATAGAACAAACAGATCAGTATATTAAAGATAAGTATCGGGAATTATCCAGTAATATAACAAATAATAATAAAGATAAATGGATAAATCCATCCCCGGCAATCGAAAAACAATCCGAAAATAAAAAATCTGTAAAATCCATAAAATACAGCTATCTGGAAAAAATTAAATTATACTATCTTGCATCCCAGCCAAATCATAGTATTAAAACAACAAAACAAACAATTAAAGCAATATTTGATCTTCTTTCAAAACAAAAAAATTACATAAACCCAAATCTAATTGATAGCAGCAATTATTATTTTTATAAATCTATAAAAAATCTTGTAGAGTCTATAAGAATAATCTAAAA
>JALTGJ010000379.1 GCA_027077185.1 Spirochaetales bacterium
GCATACTGAGGCTTAAAAACAGAAACCAAAGCTTTCATTTCTCCGGGATGATTAATTCCCATTTCAAAAACACCATACCTGTGATAATCTTTTATCTTAAGCACCGACAGGGGAAGACCTGTTTCAGAATTCAAATTACCTTCATTTATTATCGTACTGCCATCCTCAGAAAGAATAGCACCAATCATTTCCTTGGTGGTACTCTTACCATTACTTCCTGTTACAGCAATCTTTACGAGATTTTCAAAGCCATTAACCCAGGCTGAAGATAAAGAATGCAAACCTTCCAAAGTATCTTCCACAACTATAAGGCTAAGATCAGAATTAATTTTGTCCGAACTGTTCTTTAAATCGGAATAGTAGTTTTTTGAAACCATTACAGCTGAAGCTCCGGCTTTCACAGCACTGGATATAAACCTATGACCATCTGTATTTTCGCCCTTAAGTGCAACAAAGAGAGATCCCCTGCATACATTCCTGGAATCTATTGAAACAGAAAAAATATCAGAATCAATTCTCCCGGAAGAAACAAATATACCACCAGCCATGGAAGCAGCCGAAGAGGCAGTAAACAGAGCTTTTGAAGTATCAGTCATTACTGCTCCCGTCTTCCGGCTCAATTTTAATTCTTACAGTATCAATTGCACCATTATCCAAATCCGGCATATCGGACGCTAACTTATCTATCCGTCCCGGGGAACTCAAAATTGAAAGATTGGCTACCATGCGTTTATTTTTTTCAAAAAGCTCTCTTTGGCTTGTAATAAGTGAATTAACCTCAGCATCCACCTGATTGTACTTATAAACCTGCCTTACAGTTATAAAAATCAGCCCTGGAATTGTAGCAATAATTAAGAGAACTAAAAATTTTCGCATTTATTACAACTCCTTATCCATTAATTTTTCAATAACCCTAAACCTTGCACTTCTCGAAGGGGGATTCTCTTTAATTTCCTGCTCTGAGGGTCTTACTGCCTTCTTCGTAACTATATGAACAAGAGGCTTCCCTCCACATTTACATATCGGCCATTCAGGAGGACAGGTGCAGTATTTACTTTTCTCTTTAAAGTAATGTTTAACAATTCTATCCTCCAGAGAATGGAAGGATATTACCCCCATCCTGCCGCCGGGTTTTAATACAGCCAGAGCATTCGATACAGCAGTTTTAAGTCTTGCTAATTCTCCGTTAACTGCAATTCTAAGAGCCTGAAAGGTTCTGGTTCCAGGATGAATCCTTCCATAACGATAGTCAGGCGGAACAGACTGCCAAATAATATCAGCCAGCTGCTTTGTTGTTGAAACATGTTCCCCTGAGCGGTTCCGGACAATAGCCCTGGCTATTCTTCTGGAATATCTTTCTTCACCAAACTCATAGATCAAATCTGCAAGTTCTTCTTCCGGATAATTATTTACTATATCAGCAGCTGAAATTTCCAATCCAGGCTCCAGACGCATGTCCAGATTCTCATCTTTGCTGAAAGAAAAACCTCTTCCGGATTTTTCGTAGTGGTAAACCGAAATTCCAAGATCAAAAAGAATGGAATCGGGTCGTTCATCTCCCAGTGGATATTCCCTGAAAAAGGTATTAAACCATACATTAAAATAACGCATCCGACTCCCGTATGATTCAAGACGACGTCTTGCAACTGACTGAATTTTTTTATCCGCATCCAGTCCTACAACATTAAGACTGGGAAAAGTTGATAAAAAAAGCTCACTATGCCCGCCCTCTCCTAAAGTACAGTCAATCAGCAACTCTCCATCCGATTTAGGCGCCAGTAATTCAAGTACTTCTTTCCTTAATACTGATCTATGGGATATATCCATGAACGACCCTTTCCTAATTAGTTTCTTATTGTTTAAGATCCTGTCTTAATAACTTATCCAGATCTTCTGCTGCTTCCAGAAAATCATCCTCACTGTCAAGAAGGTAACTATTATAGGCATCAACATCCCAAAGCTCCATATAATTTTGAACTCCAAGAATTATTGCCTCTCTTTTAGACTCAAGGCCTGCTGACTGCCTTAAGGTTGGAGGAATTGTTATACGCCCGGTTTTATCTATTTCACATTCCTGGGCAGGTGCAATTATTCTCCTTTGCAGAAGTCTGGTCCTTTTATTAAACATCGATGAAGATCCCATAATCAGATCTGAAATATGCTTCCACTCATCAGGTGTAAAAACCCAAAGACACTTTTCGACAGCTCTGGTAATTATAAGAATATTTTCTGTAATTTCATTTCGGATTTTTGAGGGAATTAAAAATCTTCCCTTATCATCCAATGAATTACAATACTCACCATTAATCACTTATTCGCCACCTAATTGCCACTTTATGATAATTTTCCCCACTTTTACCCACTCCTATATCTATACTACCTCAAAAAGTTCAATTGTCAACGGATATGAAATTTTATTAAAGGGAAAACGCTGCAATGCCGATAATAACCCCCTAACATATGTATAGTAGTACTTAAAATATGCTATAATTTTAGAGATATGTAACTGAATAGAGATAAATTATGGAATTATTTACCTATAAACTAAGATACCCCGAAGGCGATGAAAGAGAAATTGAACATAGCCTTAATTTTAATCAAATAGTTGATTTAAACGGCAATCCTGTAAGGACACCAATACCATCCCCAAAAATGATAGTTTACAGGGTTTTTAAAATTACGACCTCAGAAGAGCGTAAAGAAATTACGAAATATTATTATCTTGAATTGATTGTAGGTGAAGAATTGTTTGGGTTGACACAATAGGGGCGTATTGCAATAGGGGCGTATTACAATACACCCATACAACAATAACCAAGCACGCCCCTATTCTTTTTTACCAAATATTGTATAATCCAGATCCGGAAAAACATTATTTTTTCGCTCAACCCTGGTAAGCCATCCGGTATCTACAGTATTTCTACGAAGATTATCATAAATATAATTAAAATTATGAATATGCTCACGAATACGTTTTACTGCATATGGAACAGTAGTCCCTGTTTTCATTATAAAAGGCCAGTCAGATGCCATACTAAGCAGAACCTCCCGGGCAGCCTGGTTTAAAACACGAAGCTTTAAACCACTTTCATCCGGATAGCGGGAAACAAGTTCCGACATCCTGTCAATTGCCTTATGAAGGTGTCTGTATATCCAGTCATTCTTACCATCAACCCAAACCTCTGAATAACCCTTGTTCCCCCAACTGGAAAAAGAAGGAATTCCAGACTGACTCTCAGGATAAATCTCCAGATACCGGGTGGGTGTAATCATCTCAAGACTATCCTTAATCTTTGAAACCTTACGCAAAACAGACTCCATCCAGGAAATACCTTCGAACCACCAATGTCCAAAAAGTTCAGCATCATAGGGAGTAACAATATAAGGAGCCCGATCCATTCGGTCTTTAACTTTATCAATCTGACCAATAAGTTTTTTTATAAAATCATCAGAATGCTCTTCCAGCTTTTGTTTTGCCATATCCGGGTTATAAAGATTTTTCTGATCCGTATCACCAGTTACAGCATAGTACTTATACCCTGTGTTTACCCTGACATCCGGTTCGTGGATATATGGCCTAATATAGTCAAGAGGAAGGTCATGACCAATATCCCTGTAAAATTCCCTGTAGGCAGAATCCCCGGGATAACCCGTATCAGCAGACCACACAGCTTCGGATATGGAAAAATCCCTGCCAAATGCAAAAGTATCATTTGGCAACTGTAAAGGAGCATAGACACCGTTTTCAGGATTATCATCACTCATCAGTATTCCATGAGCTGCTACAAAAAAATAATCTATATTATTTGCCTTCAAATATTGTTCCAAACCAGGGAAGTAGCCGCATTCAGGAAGCCAGAACCCTTTTGGTTTAGTTCCAAAGTTACGACCATGAGAAATAACTGCATTTTGTATCTGGGCCTCAACAGCCTGGGGATATTCTTCAAAAACAGGAAGAAAGGCATGGGTGGAAGCTGTAGTAATAATCTCCAAAACACCTTCTTTTTCCAAATTCCTAAAACCCCAAAGAATATTTTTCCGGTAAAGTTCTATAAAATCCTTAAGATCATCTCTAAAAATTGTTAAATACATTTCCACTATTTTTTTTATTTCAGAATTGTCCCGGTTTCTCTCAAGCTCCTTTTCACCCAGCTCAATTCTATTGTTCAGATATCCGAGATATCGCTCCATAAGCAATTTATCCGAAAGCATAGCAGAAAGAGTAGGAGAAATTGAAAATGTCAGCTTAAAATTTATACCATCTGCTAAAAGACGGTTAAACATCCTGAGCATTGGCAGATAAGTCTCTGAAATAGCTTCAAAAAGCCAGTCTTCTTCTAAAAAATGTTCATATTCCGGATGCCTTACAAAAGGGAGATGCGCATGAAGTACAAAACCCAAATAACCCTTTGACATAATTATTCCTTAACTGTTATTTTTCCAGCTTTGCAGCTGACAAAGCTAAAAGGATAAGTCCTGATTCTCCATAATTGAAACAATTCGCTTAGGAAGAACATTTTCTCCATCCTCATTATAATCCCATAATCCAGACAATAATACAGTCATGGCATCTGAATTACTCGATATAGCATCTATATTTTCGGCAACAAAACCTCTGGGACTCTTAATAATATTAGACTTGCACAGGACAACTGCCTTCCCATGAACCATACTGCACAGCTGTATACCAAAGTTTTTCCCCGTTTTACCAAGGTTTATATACCAGCAATCATCATCTTCATCTACCGGAATATCATAATAATCCAAAATATTTTCTTTTGTATAGGACATTGAGTCAGACTTTAAAGCCAGCTCAAATATACGCAGAAAAAACCCTTCAAAAAATATATCCTCTTTTAATTTATCCAGCTGACTCTCATTTATATCCCAATAAGTATAAGCCCACAGAGGATCCCTCAGCATTAATACAATTCTGGTATCATTATACCTGGTTGGAATTGAATACACCTGCTTTTCCTGGGCTTCCAGTTCATAATCCTGAAGAATATTATACTTAGTACTTTTTAACTTCATTGCATCATTATTGGACAAATCCCGATCGTTTTTATCTTCCTCCAGAGCATCCAGTATTCTATCGATAAGCTTATCACGGTCCTCTGTGGTATAGTCACATTGAATACTTTCGTTCTCAGCTATCTTATAAAGCTCAAACATGGAATATTTAGATAATCGCTCTCTAGTCATTATATCCTCGCTGCAGTATAAGATCATTCTTCTAAAATCTCGGGTCTGTGTCAACCCATAATAAGCAATTGGAGGGCGTTTCCCTGTATCCGGATATTGAGTGATTGCCATGTATTCGAAACAAAAACACATCTATTAAATTAAACACAGGCAATTGTATCGAAATACCGGATACAGGGTCAGGCTATCCAGGGGTTCCGTCGGTTTTTGTTGTATGGACGCCCACATAGGGGCGCCCCTACGACAAAAACCGACCGCTGCGCGCCCTTCCTATCCTTAACGTTTCGGGGGAGGGTTTGTATTTATCTCTAATAATGGGTGTTTTTTGGGTAACCCGGTAATAAATTACCTGGCTGTGGTTCGTATCGTCCCTCCGGGACTTCACTTGAATCAGTATAAAATGTCAAATTATTTGCTGTGTCAAATGCTAAATTATTTGCTGTGTCAAATGCTCCTCCGTCCCCTTAGGAACTGGTAGGAACTGGTAACCTTGTCCTTGGGGATCGCATCTCCTTACTCCAGACAACCCAGTAAATACAAAATAATTGATTCATATCTTTTTCCCTGCATATTAGCTTACTATCTAAAAAAAAATTGAATCTGAATTAGAAGCTGGATCTAATACCTTTAAATATTGTTTGTTTTACTTACTATCTATAGAGCTTCCGAAACCATTTTCTTGGGAATCTATAAACAGAGGCATAAAATTTGAGGTTTCTTTTTAATTATTTACTTACAAATCCGTTAATGCTATTTTTATGGAGAGGTCTGGAGGTTCAACTATATCAAATAGTTTTCGCCGGATATACCATAAAGCACCATATTGATATTCTTCAGGAGTTTCTACCATTTCTGCTTTTACTGGATTATTGCAAATATATCTAAAAGTAGCTAAAAGCTGCTGGAAATTATCTATAATTTTACTTTTAAAACGATCATACCAGACATGACCCTTTAAATTGTAATATTTATTATAACATTTAGCAAAAACACTGAGTATCCATTGCATAATTTTTGATAGATTTTCATCTTTTCCGGGTCTTATTAACAGGTGAATGTGGTTGTCCATAAGTACGTAGTTTTTAAGCTTAAAAGAGTACTTCATTTTTGCTCTTTTTACTGTATGCATGAACATCTCTTTTATTATTTGGGGTTCGAGAGCAAACTCTCCACGATTAATTTTTGCAGTTACATGGTAATCTGCACCTATTTGTAAATATCTTGTCTTTCTCATATATAGTAGTATGAGAAAAATCCTTATTTTGCTTTTAAAATCTGGAATTATTTTTATTCCTCCGTCCCCCTTTCCGGAATTATTTTTATTCCTCCGTCCCCCTTTCCCATATTGGAGGCTCTGGAGGAACAGGGCAAGCAGGGGGCGCTGGAGGAAGTGGTGCCGAAGCCACTGTAACAGGGGCTGGCAATAATTATGGAGGTGCATCTTCTCAGGATGATGGATCAAATGGTGGTCGTGGCGGTGATGGTGGAAACGGTGGGAATGGTGGCCATGGAGGTGGCGGTTCTGGAGGATCTTCTATAGGAATAGTTATTGCGGGTGGTTCTTTAGTATACCAGACCAATAATACCTTTACACTGGGCAACTTTGGTACAGGTGGTAGTTCTTCTGGTAATATTGGTCCTGATGGTCAAAGTCTTGGTATATATACACCCTAAGAAATATTTATCTATTCTACTTAATAATGTCCATAACGAGTTTTTCTATGCCTTGACAAACATCTTTCTATTACCATCTATTTAGAAATATAAGTTCCGGTTCTGGTTCAGAATCCTCAAACTACGAACAGTATGAAAGCGACAAGTCTATTGAAACTGCCTTGAATTTAAAAAAACTTGGCATATCTGTTGAAATAACAACCGAAGCAACATGATTGTCAAAAACAGAAATTGAAAATTAATATAGATTGAATTTAAATTGAGAAATAATTTTATGTTTTCCTGGCCAGCACAACCATAACATCACCAAAACCAATTTTTTTTGCAAGATAGTCAATTGGTCGCTTAATTATCCCCGGGACAAGTCCTGCAGCAACCCCCCCCCAGGTTCCTGTTTTAGTAATACTAAAGCCCTGCTTCTTAATCATTGCCGAAAGAGTTGATACGGAAAAAAGAAACATATGATCAGCAATTGCAGACCGCCAGTTTTTACCAAATATCATAGCCTGAAAACTTGCTGCATTCGGAGTGGTAGTTATAAAATATCCACCGGGTTTTAATATTCTGTAAACTTCTTCCACATAACCGGAAGGACTGGTCAGGTGTTCGATTAAATGAGAAGAGTGTATAAC
>JALTGJ010000380.1 GCA_027077185.1 Spirochaetales bacterium
AACTATAATATTCAATAAAAAAGAAAGTGGAAAAAAAATGTAGAAAAAAATATGCAGAACCGGGGAAAAACGGATTGTTATTGTGTTAGCATATCTCTTAAAGAATATTTTGGGAATAATCTCGGAAAAGAGCAGAAAGAAAAGTGTTAAAACCAGACTTCCTGAAAGAGCCACTGTTCCTGAATAATTGTTTCTTAAATAGTTGTTCAGAACT
The DNA here is from genome assembly GCA_027077185.1 of Spirochaetales bacterium. Next base: position 215 of record JALTGJ010000380.1, read on the forward strand.
ATAGCGCTTGTTACTACCGCTATATTTGTACCAATCAGAGTTGTGCCAAGAAGTCTCTCCGGTTTTTTTAATAGAAATTCGGCAGATTTTGCCCAAAGCCTGCTATGCCCTTTCTTTGAATATAACTTAAGCTTATCCTCGGATAGGAGGCCAGTCTCCATTCCTGCAAAGAAAGCAGCAGTAATAAGGCAGAAGAGTTCTATCAGGAAAATCATCCTTCATGCCTCATCTCAAGATAAAGAGTTTTAATTTTATTACCTTCCATTTCCAGAACTTTTAAATGGATTTTTTGGTATAGAATCTTATCTCCTAAATTAGGAATCTCACCAAAAATTTCCAGAAAAAATCCTGCTGCAGTGTCAGCATCAATATTAATAACAATTCCTAAAATTTCCTGAAGATCTTCAATTTTCATTGATCCGGGAATTATATTGCCTGTCTTAGTGTTTTTATCAAATTTTTCTTTATATGGAACATAAAAAGCTCTTAATATATCTTCGATTATATTTCTGAACCAGACTATGCCGGCAGTTCCCCCATATTCATCCACCAGGAGTACAATATCCATATTTGCTTCACGCAATTCTAAAATCAGAGTAGGAAGATCCTTGGATTCCGGAACAGTATGAAATTTTCTGGAAAGAGTACCTATTCTTTCGTTTAAATTTGTATTACCGAATTTATATTCCAGTATATTAGCAAGAGGAATCCAGCCAAATAGATGATCAATATCCTCTTTGAAAAGGATTATTGATGAGTTAACCACATATTCCGGAGAGGATGCAATTATATTGATCACTTCCCTAATACTTAGATCATGAGATAGTGTTTTAAATTCACTTCGTGGAGTCATTATACTGTGAGCAGTCTTCTCCTTGAAAGCCAAATATGATTTGAACAAACGGTATTCTGAATGCTGCAGAATTTTCTGGTTATGTCCCAGCTCTGCGGTAGAAAGCACCAAATCATACTTATCCTCCTTTAAATTACCCATATCCCGTGGAAACATATTCAGAATCCATCTGCTAATGTGATTTAGAAAATAACGTACAGGAGAAAACAGCAGATGCAGATAGTACAAAGGAATGGCTATAAGACGTGTAAAGCCTTTAGAATGATTTACCGCTATCCTTTTTGGAGTAAGTTCACCGACCAATAATAAAAGGAGAGTCATCCACAGAATAGAGATTATTTCAGACTCACCTTTAAACAGAGATGCACCAATTACACTTCCTATGCTCGCGGCAAAAATATTTACTACCATATTCCCTGTAAGAATAGTAATTAGCAGCTGCTCCTGATGATCCAGTAAAAAAACAAGAATGCGCTGCATTTTTTTTGATTTAGTCTTTTTTAGGGAATTTCTTTCAAGACGGCTAAGGGAAAAAATGGCAGTTTCAGATCCGGAAAAGTAAAATGAAAGGAGTAATAAGATGCAAAGAAAAATATATTGATATAAAAAGGGGTCTTCATCCATATGTGTTTATTATTATAACACCAGATAGGTATCTTTGATCATACATTATACTATATTATAAAGTTATCTTGTTGTCAAGACAACTTTATAAAAAGAATCATTGTTTATTGATTAACTAATCTAATAATTTTATAATCATATATTCTTAATAAGGAATATCCGGGGTCATATATGGGTAGCACTAAAATTAAACACGTTTATATGGAATATCAAAAAGACATTAAAAATATTCTAATTTTAGCAATACCGGTTATAATTGAAACGATATTACAAGTTCTTCTGGGTACAGCTGATGCATTTTTCGTAAGTAGAATTAATATAACTGCTATTTCCGGAATTGGATTGACTTCTTTAATAGTGAATATTTATATAGCTTTTTTTACAGCTATAGGTGTTGGTTCATCAGCTGTTGTTTCAAGATATTTTGGTATGCAAAATTTTAATAAAGCTGCTGAAGCTATCAGACAATCAGTAATTCTTTCTGTTTGCATAAGTATTTTTTTTGGTTTTATCAGTTATATATTTTCAACTCAAATATTTAAACTTCTCGGAGCATCTGATGTTATGATAGAATATGCAGTCCCCTATTTTAATACCGTTGCAGTACCTTCTGTTTTTTTAAGTCTTATACTTGTTTTATCCAGTGCATCCCGTGGAATTGGTGATACAAAAAGCCCAATGCTTGCGGTCGGTGTAGCTAGTATATTAAACATTATTTTAGATTATTTTTTAATTTTCGGATTTATGGATTTCAAAGGTTTAGGTATATTAGGAGCAGGAATAGCAACAACTTCATCCCGGA
>JALTGJ010000381.1 GCA_027077185.1 Spirochaetales bacterium
GATTCATGGTCTGCTGGGAGGTAATGCTATTGCTGTACATGATATTGAGTCGTGCTTTTATGGAACATCTCTGGGTGTAAATTTGGAAACAGGAAAACAGGCCCTTGGTGGACATTATCACCACATGAGAGCTATAAATAAAATAAATCACTATGGCTCTATTAAGGGTGCCGTTGAGGCAGGTGAACTAAAATGTGGTTTAATGTACGAGATTATAAAATCTGATATTCCTTATAGTTTGGCAGGTTCAATTCGGGACGACGGTCCTTTACCGGAAACTGAAATGGATATGATAAAGGCTCAAAGTTCATATGCTGAAATAATTAAAGATACAGATATGATTCTAATGCTTTCCACTATGCTTCATTCTATAGGAACAGGGAATATGACTCCCTCCTGGGTAAAAACTGTCTGTATTGATATAAATCCCTCAGTGGTTACAAAGTTGTCGGATAGGGGTACGAGTCAGGCAGTGGGTATAGTCAGCGATGTTGGGCTCTTTATTCGGGCTTTGGCAACAAAACTGGAGGTTGAATTTTAGATTATGAGTATTAGTGAGTTGGAATCAGGGTTTCTGGAGGCTGATCGTTTTCTACAGTTGAGAGACTATTCATCTGCTGTTAAACTTCTTTTAAGAATCAAGAAGCAATATCCTAATGAGCCCCTTGTGAATTTTAATTTAGGTGTTGCTTACTATAAAGCTGGTATTATAATAAAATCTATCTATTCTCTTGAAGAAGCTGTAAGGCAGGGAGGGGATAATTCTGAAATATATAATCAGCTTGGGCTGGCATGTGATAAAAATAATGATATTCCAGGTGCAAGAGCGTATTACAAAAAAGCTCTGGAAAATGATCCTTTTTACTATAGGACCTGGAACAATATGGGAGTCAGCTATTTTTTGGAAGAGGATTTCCAATCAGCAAAATTTTATTTTGAAAAAGCATTGGAAATAAATGCCATGGATCCTGATACCTGGTTTAATTTACGGGATACCTATGTAGAACTTGGTATGAGTAAAGATGCGGAAATTGCAGATCAGGAGTATCATAGTTTAATGCTGCATTAATAACTTTTTTCTGTTTTTTTGATCAGTGAGCTTGCGAACGAGCGGCCAATTCAATAGACACCGCACAAGCCTCCTGTAAATTACTTGACTCATGGTTGTTGTTGGAATATACTCATACGCATGAGTGTGAGATTACAGGTTTTGTTGGATGAAGAGGAATTGCAGGAAGTTCGGATCCTTGCTAAGGAGGAAAAAATTACTGTTTCTTCCTGGGTTAGAAGAGCAATTCAGCATGAAAAAAAAGAAAGGCCTGGTGTTGCTTTACGAAAGAAACTGGAAATAATACAAAAATTATCAAAATACAATTTCCCTGTACATGATTATAAAGATATGGCTGCGGAAATTGATTCCGGATATTTAAAAGAAGATCAATTTTGATTTTTATTGACTCAAATATTCCAATGTATCTAATTGGTACAGACCATCCAAATAAGGAGCGTACTATTTCTATTTTGGAGCGACTTGTGAGAGATGAAACCCGTCTGGTTACTGATGCTGAAACCCTGCAGGAAATTCTTCATCGTTATACAGCTATTAAGCGAGTTGAGGCTATAGAACCAGCGTATAATGCAATTTTAGGTATAATTGATGAGGTCTTACCGGTTACAGAGGGGGACTTGATATTGGCAAAAGATATTTTGCTTAATTCCAGTGGTGTTTCTGCCAGAGATGCTGTTCATGCTGCTGTTATGAGGAATAATAACATTGAAACCATTTTTAGCTTTGACTCTGATTTTGATATTTTCTCTTTTATAAATAGAATTTCATAAGAAATATCTAATTATCTACAGGGTTTCTATACCTTACATCCTGCACAAATTCTTGCTGCATTAATTTGTATGGAAACCTTTTTAACCGGATTTATTAATTCAGGGTTATCTATTCCATCCAGAATATCATAGAAAAGATTCCATCCTTTCCTGTCATTTATATAGGCTTTTTGAAGAAGGTTCTCTTTCCCATAGGCAAAATTTATTGCTTCTTCCAGGCGCTTAAAGCTCTGGAGTATAAAATCTGCGGCAATCTCAGAATTTTCTGCTTTAAAAAGATCTTCTGCTTTCATACAGAATCTTAATAGAACTGAGCTTATGGGAATTTTACTTACAAAACATCCTGTAAAGGGGTCAATTATCTTTTTAATATCAGTAATATTATCTGAGAGAATCTCAGTATACCTGGAAAAATAAAGTGTTCTAATAAAATCCCCTATCATATTACCAGTAGAAGCTGCTTTCATTGCATCTTCTGCAAAGGCTTCTTTGTCATGTCTCATAATAAGACCCTCTTCATGCAGATAAGCTAAACCTGTAGAGTTGTTTCCCAGTACAGAAAGCAGGTAAGCCTGGTCTTCTGCACGGCCAATAAATCCCGGAGTAAATGGTCTATGCTTTCGTAAGGCATTTATAAGTATTCCATTAGTAC
>JALTGJ010000382.1 GCA_027077185.1 Spirochaetales bacterium
TTTTTAAGTGCGAGATTTTCCTCTTTTAGTTGTAAAAACTCTGAATTTTCCATTATAAAATTTCCAGATCTCCCTCATAAAAGCTTCGGCATTTTATATTCCAAACTTTAACAGCTATTTGAGCTGTCCCACATTTTGGACTGTTCTCTAGTCCAGGGATAATACACTGCGCAATATAGCCCCAATCTTCTTAGGATAATTTACAATTATAAAATTTATTTCAAAAAATGATAATTATTTAAAATAAAACTTGACTTCCCTCTCCTGTTATGTTATTAACATATTATGATGACTGTACGATCTGATGTCATGTTATCAAAATAAAAATATATTTGTGTGAATTGGAGATAGATTAATGCTTGAGAAAAAATTTTTATTTGCACCAGGCCCTGTGCTTACAGATCAAAGAATAAAAGAAGCGGCACTTGCACCGGATATTTGTCATAGAAGGCCAATGTTTGAGGATATGTATGGTGAATTAAGAGATAATCTTGTTAAACTTTTTAAGGGGTCTAAAGAGACGCATACTACTTTTGTTGTAAGCGGATCAGGTACATCATCCAATGAAACAGTACTTTCCTCTGTTGTTGAAGATGGCAAAAAGGTTTTACTAATTACAAATGGAGAGTTCGGAAACAGGCTTAGAGGAATTATTGAATGTTACGGTATGGGTATTACTGTTATTGAGCATGAATGGGCTGAGTCGGTTGATCTGCAGAGGGTCGAGGATGAGCTTAAGAAAGATAAAGATATAAGTTTAATTTCCATGGTCTTTCATGAGACCAGTACCGGGATGATAAACCCTGTTCACGAAGTTGGAATGCTTGCCAGGAAGTATGACAAAATGTTTCATGTGGATACTGTTAGTGCTATCGGCGGCGAAGATATTGATGTTGTAAGAGATAATATAGATTTTTGTAATGGTGTACCAAACAAAGCTGTTGGGGGGCAGACTGGTGTTTCCTTTGTTTGTGTTAGGAGATCAGCTCTGGCGAAGATAGAGAATGTAAAGCGTCGTAATATATACCTTAACCTTCAGCACCATGTCAGAGAAGCTGAGAAGCATAATCAGACACCCAATACACCTTCTGTTGTAATGTTTATTACATTAAATGAGGCTTTAAAGGTACTCTTTGAGGAAGGGCAGGAAAATGTAATTGCAAGATACAGGGAAAATGCTTCCATTATAAGAAAGGGTTTTAAGGATTTAGGTTTGAAATTCCTGCTAAGTGATGAAAAGCTGATGTCCAATACAGTTACATCTGTATTTTTACCGGAGGGGATCGGTGTGGATGCCTTTCTGGATAGAATGGATAAGGTCGGTTATGTTCTCTATAAAGGTAAAGGCCCTCTTATAGATAAAAATCTTTTCCAGGCTGCAAACATGGGGCAGATTCATGCTGAAGACAGCAGGGAATTCCTTGTCGTTCTGGAAAGAGTTTTGAATGAGCTAAGTAAGGGTAAATAATTTTTTTTGGTAGTAATTAGATATATGTAAGGTATTTATATATATCGATTATCTATAAATTTTTTTAAGGAGAGCGATATGAAAAGAAGTGTTTTAGTTGTGTTCCTGGTATTGATTCTTGTATCTGCCAATTTGTTTGCAAATGGTGATAAAGAAACAAAAGAGAACAAGGTTCTAAGGTTGTTAACATGGTCAGGTTATGCACCGGATGAGTTAATTCAGAAATTTGAAGCAGAAACTGGTTATAAAGTTGAAATTACCTATACAAGTAATGAAGAAATGATTTCTAAACTTAGAGCTACCAGAGGTGGTGGTTACGATTTAGCTGAACCATCATTTGATAGAGTTCCAGCTGTAGCTGAACAATACGGTATATACCAGCCAATTGATTATTCAAGAGTAGATTTGGATCAGATAGAACCTAATATGCTTGCAGCTGTAAAAAAGACCACTATGGTTAATGGAAAATCTTACGGTGTTCCACATGTATCCGGAACAAATGGTATGATCGTAAATAAAGCCCTGGCTCCTGATGTTAAAGATTTTAAAGATCTTCTTGATCTTAAATATAAAGGAAGAATTTCCTATAGAATGAAAAGACCTGTTATTATAGCAATGGGTTATTCTCTTGGTTATACTCCAATTGAAGATTATAATGATAAAGTTAAATATCAGGAATTCCTTGATGGTATTGAAAAGGCACTTATTGCGGCGAAACCTGCAGTTAGAAACTATTGGGATAATGGAGATGCTCTTATTGAATCAATGCGGTCAGGAGAGGTTTGGGCAGCTATGGCATGGGAACAGCAGGGTGCTCGACTGTACAAAGAAAATCCTGATATTGATTATGTTGCAGCATCAAGCGGTGTAATCGGCTGGATAGACTGTTTTGCATTACCTTCAAAATCAGAAAATCTTGATGCGGCTTATGCCTGGATCAACTTTTCACTTAGACCGGAAAATGCAGCTGTTCTAACCAATACTGTAAACTATATGACTGCATCAAAAGATGCCGGCCAGTAT
>JALTGJ010000383.1 GCA_027077185.1 Spirochaetales bacterium
CCCGGACCCCTTTGCAGCAGTACCAATTACTTCAACTGTAGACATCAATGCATTCTGCATTTCATCACTTGCGGCTGGGAATCTTGGAATTTCGAGTATTTCTTCGGGAGCTTTATTTCCAAGAGTTGATATTATAGAAAATGAAGCCCTATGATCATTCGAAATTTGATCAAATACAAGAATATAATATATTCCCGCTTTTACCTGCCCTCCGTCTATTCCATTTACAATAAGACTTTCTCTTCCAAGAAGACTGTCCCTTAGAAAATTATTATTATTTCTTGTTATTTTTTTATTATTATAAGCTACCATTAAATCCAGATCTGAACTTGTATTAAACAAATCAATACGAAAAGAATTAGTATTGACAGGGATCTTAACAGCGTACAGACCGGCCATTCCATTTTGAGGAGATATTTCATATTGAGAAGGAATTCCTGGTTTAAGAGTACCGTTAACTTTATATTTTTGTAAATCTAATTCAACATTATAGCTTATATCTGTAGAACTTTTACCATTTATTACAGGAAGAGTATCTCTTTGATAGCTTACATCCATATAATAGATTCCATCTTCAAGAGCTAACTCTGATAAACGGGTTATAATTATACTTTCATTATATGCATCCTGAACTCTTGAATAATCAACATTATCATAATTTTCAATTTCAGAGCCTTTTTTGATAAAAATATCCAAATCTGCAGGAGAATTACTGACAGTTATTTTAACAGCAAAAACATCAGAAGATACTTTAAACTTAAAGGTCTGATAGCTTAATCCTTCATTTGACATATCAATATGTCCCTGGATAAGGCGACCGGAAAGAAGCTCACCCTTTGTCCCCTTCTCCAGAGAAAAAGATAATACAGGGGAAAATAACAGTACCACAATTACGATTAAAATATAAATAGGAAATTTCACAGGTTGTCCTTAGAATAAGTTTGTTGTAGGAGATACTATCACAATTTTAATTTTTTTCAAGCATGCTAATTATAAAAGGAGCTTGAAAATCATAAAGATTTTCTCTATACATAGAATACAAGGAGAAAAGTATGTCAATAGAGCGAACTTTCACAATAATAAAACCAGGAATTTTACAACGAAGACTGCTGGGCAGTATTATATCGAAATTTGAAGCAAAGGGGTTTAGAATTATTGCCATGAAAATGATAAAAATTTCAGATAAAATAGCAGAAAAACATTATGGAGAGCATAAGGGAAAAGATTTCTACCTGCCCCTCATAAAATATATGACTTCAGAACCTGTTGTTATAATGGTTTTGGAACGTGAAAATGCTATTGAATCTCTTAGAAAAATTACAGGATCCACAAATCCTGATGAAGCGGAACCGGGAACAATTCGCGGCATTTATGGTGTGAGTACCAGAAAGAATATCATACACGCATCCGACTCTATTGAAAGTGCAGACAAAGAGATAAAGCTATTCTTCGAACCTGGTGAACTTCATATTTACAATGACAACTTAGAAGAATGGTTCTAAATGGCTGAATCTAAAAAGAACAAAACCGTTGGAATTATAAGTGCCGGGGCATGGGGAACAGCAGTTGCAAAACTCATTGCAGATAACGGCAATACCGTAAAGGTATGGGACTTTATGAGTTCTGCAGTTGAAAATATTAATAATAACCATATAAATGAAAGATATCTTCCCGGGGTAACCCTTCCGTCAAACCTTACAGGAACTACAAATATATCAGAAGCTGCAGATAATAAGGATTTTCTTATACTGGCATCTCCCTCTCTATATATTATGGATACAGTAAAAAAACTTACCCGGATAGCAGGTATTGCAGAGGGAAAGACCATAATTGCTGTTCTTACAAAGGGGTTCATTGATACTCCGGCTGGCCCCTCATTAATTTTAAAATCCCTGGAAGATTATCTCCCCGGGTTTTACAGGAATAATCTGGTATATATTTCAGGGCCAAGCCATGCAGAAGAAGTTGCCAGAGGCAAACTGACAGGACTGATAAGCGCGTCAAAAAACGGCAAAAATGCAATTAAAATAAGGGAGCTTCTTTCTTCAGATAATATGCTTGTTTTCTCATCTCTGGATGTTGAGGGTGTCCAAACTTCAGGAGCTGTTAAAAACGTAATTGCCATTGCATTTGGAATGCTGGATGCCTTAATGGAGTTATCAGATAATTTTGGGGATAATTCAGAATCACTTTTACTGGCAGCAGGTCTAAATGAAATTCAGATACTTGGTGCGGCTTTGGGGTCAAACTATCCTGAAACTTTTACATCCATTGCCGGAGTCGGAGATCTTGATGTAACCTGCAGAAGCAAGTATGGAAGAAACAGAAGATTCGGAGGAGAAATAATAAAGGACAGAAGAATATCAAAATATAAAGATCTTGATAATCTTATAGAGAATATATCTGAAATTGGGTATCTCCCGGAAGGTATTGTAGCAGCCCGTATCGTCCATATACTGGCTAAAC
>JALTGJ010000384.1 GCA_027077185.1 Spirochaetales bacterium
CTTTTATTACGTGCTTAATTTTTTCTGATTCCCCATCATCACAATATATAATAAGACTGAAATTTTCTTCGGGCCAAATATGGTCCCCCATTCTGGGGCCGGAATTTCCAACCCCGAGAACAGCAGGAATTAATGTATATTTCTTAACAATATCTGCCTTTTTGAAAGCATCGAACATGTCGTCCTGTATGGATCTGTTTGCAATTATTTCCAATCTTTTCATTTATTTTTCCCCTTTGATTCCAGCAGTAGCCTGTCTTTCCTGCGCTTTAGTTTCTTTGCTTCCCTTTTTTGAGCATGCTTTTGACTGGATTCATTAAAAATTGCATATATTACGGGTATTAAAAACAGAGTAAGAATTGCACCGACTGTTAATCCTCCTACTACCGCCTTACCTATAGGATTAACAAGGGCTGCTGCTTCTCCAGGGAAAAATGCCATGGGGATAAGTCCCAGAACAGTAGTTAGCGTTGTCATAAGAATAGGTCTGAGCCTGTTTCCTCCGGCTTCTATACAGGCATCATTAATTGATAAGCCCCTTTTGCGAAGAAGGTTTGTGTAATCTACAAGAACTATACCATTGTTTACAATAATACCGGAAAGCATAATTAAACCTACGGCCGTAAGTATGTTAAACATTTCTCCTGTTGCAATGTAGATAAGAACAACGCCTATTAAAGACAGTGGTATTGTAAACAAAATTATAAAAGGATCCAGAAAAGACTCGAAAAGACTTGCCATAACACCAAATACCAGAAAAATAGCTACAAATATAATAATAATCAGTTTAATTCCATATTTCATCAAATTGGCATAATCTCCTGAAAATTCTATAATTAATCCTTCCTCTGCAGGAATTTCCTCTTTAACCATTTTTTCAATTTTGACTGAAATATCATTCAGGGATGTTCCGGGGACTGTTCCTGCAGTAACGTGAACCGTTCTGGTCTGGTTTTCACGTATTATAGAGACTGGCCCCATACTCCGTTTATAAGAAGCAAAATTTGCAAGAGCTACCCTTTCCCCGGCAGTATTCATGACAAATATTTTGTCCAGATCCGGAAGTTCATCCCTGTCTTTATCATCAAGAATAACTATTATATCATATTCAGAGCCTCCGTCCCTGTATCTTGATGCAGCTATGCCATCGATGCTGGCTTTTATTTCTTGTCCCACAGAATAAATATTTAATCCAAATGAGTATAATTTATCTCTGTCAATCATAATTTCGACCTGGGGTAAACCATTTTTTAAGTCTACCATTGGTTCTGTTACTTCCGGAAAACGTTCTTCAAGGAGGGTTTTTATTTTTTCTGCTATCTGTTTTGATTTATCCAGATCTTCTGTTTTTATTAGAATATCAACCGGGCTGCTGGAAAAACCTCCTCCCATGTTATCGCTGAATGAAAATACAGCAGATGGGAAATCATTAAAATGACTTCGCAGTTTCTTTTTTACAGTATCGGAATCATCGATCCTTTTATCGAAATCCGGAAGGTTGACCATTAAAGTACCTTTATTGGTTTCTGCGGCTCCAAGAAAGCCCATAAAGCTCTTACTCCCTGCCTGAATAATAATTTCTTCATAACCCTTTATCTCTTTTCTTACAATAGATTCAAGCTGAAGAAGTACAGCTTCAGTTTCAGAAAGTTTTGTTCCCTGGGGCAGCTCTACAGATACCTGTATCATATCATTCATCTGGGCAGGCATAAACTCAAAGCCCGCTCCAGGAATTAATGCCATACTGCCAAGGAAAATAACAACAATTGTAACAATTGTTATTATTTTATGTCTTAAGACTTTTGCAACTGCTCTTTTATAGGCATTATCAAGGCCTGTAAAAAGTGATTCCATAAAATTATCTATATACCTTAAGAATCCCTTTAGAGGCCTCTGGCTTCTGCTGCTTATAGGCAGGTAGTGGCTGGCAAGTACAGGTATAAGGGTTAGGGCTACAATTAGAGAAGCTGTAAGGGAAATTACAACGGTAAAAGAGAGCCCGGAAAAAAGTTCGCCATAGATGTCCAGCTGGCTTTTAAAAATAATAATAGGAGCAAACACACAGATTGTTGTTAATGTGGAGCTGGTAATTGCATTAATCATTTCCTGGGATCCAAGAATGGCAGAAGTTGTTAATTTGGTTCCTTTTTCTCTGTATCTAAAGATATTTTCAAGAATAACAATTGAATTGTCGACCAGCATTCCTATACCAAGAGCAAGGCCTGCAAGAGTCATTATATTAAGAGTTAGTCCTGCAAAATACATAAACATAAGGGTTATTATCAAAGATACCGGTATGGCAAGACCAATAATAAATGTTGTTTTTAAACTCCTTAGAAAAACAAAAAGTACAATTACAGCGAGTATTGCACCTATAAGAGCAGTGGAAGAAACCTGATTAATTGAATTTTTAATAATATCTGTGGTATTAAAAATCTCCCTGACCTCTATTCCTGAGGGCATTTCTTTATTTATTTTTTTTAAGCGAGTTCTTACGTTTTCAGCTATTTGAACAGAATTTGTACCACTTTGCTTTTGTACAATAATCTGTACCCCTGGTTTCCCATTAATATAAACCAGGGTGTCTTCTCTTTTATATCCACTGTAAACGTTTGCAATATCTCTTAATCTTATAGACTTTACACTCGCTGGTGTGGGAGACATTGGGTTAGGTATCCCCCCTTTATAGGCTATTACGGTATTTTTTATTTCATCCAGGCTTTTATATTCCCCTGTGGTTGTAACCAGCAGATTCTTATTGTCTGAAAGGATACTGCCTGCAGAAATTTGGAAATTCTGCCCTCTGATCATATTTGAAACCTGTGTTAAAGTAAGTCCATAGGCTTCCAGTCTGTTCTGGGGAATCTCAACCCTTATAGCTTTCTCCTGGCCTCCTGTAACACTGGTAAGTCCCACTCCTTCAACCTGCTCTATTCTTGGTTGAACTATATTTTCCGCAATTTCCCGCAGTTCATCCGGGGTTCTGTTACCGGATACTGTCAGTCCCATTATTGGAATCATAGAGGGATCGAATTTAAAAATGATTGGTGAGTCTGCATCTGCAGGGAGCCATTTTTTTAGTATATCAAGACTGTCCCTTATATCCGAAGAAGCTTCTGACATGTCAGCACCATAGGTAAACTTAACAATAATGGTACTTGTTCCCTTGGATGATGTTGATGTAATTTTATCTACTTTGCTTATATTACTTAAGGAGCTTTCTATGGGCCGTGAAAGTGTTTTTTCTATTTCCCTGGGACCTGCTCCTTCATAGGTTGTCATAACAATCAAAATTGGAGGTTCAATTTCCGGATAAAGATCGATAGCAAGATCTGTTGTTGCATATATTCCAAGACCTATAAGGAGAACAAAAATTATAAAAACTGTTGTGGGTCTCTGGACAACTCTTTTTGATATACTCATTCTGTTTTCCCCTTATTCTACTGTATCCGAGCTCTTAAGGGGAGCTGTGGTACTGACAACTTTTACGGGGGAGCCGTCATCAAGCAGTGTTTGCCCCCTTATGACAACTTCTTCTCCGGCTGTAAGGCCATTAACAATTTCCAGCTGATTATCTATTCGAAGGCCTGTTACAACCAGCCTTTTTTCGGCAATATTTTTTTCACTGTTCTGTGGATCTGTCTTAATAACAAATACATAACTTTCTCCAAAACGTTTTATTAGTGTCTCGGAAGGGATTTTTACAATACCTTCCTTTTGTTCTGTTATAAGTTTTACTTTGGCAAACATCCCAGCTTTTAGTTTATTTTTGGTATCTTTCAGACTAAGTTTGACTTCGATTGTTCTCGAAACCTTATCTACAACCGGACTAATTTCACGGATTCTCCCTTCAAATACAAAGTCAGGAAATGCCTCGGATTTTATAACTGCAGGAAGTCCTATTTTTAATTTGGATATAAATCTTTCTGCAACATAGACAGTAACCTGGAGTTCATCCATTTTGCTTATACGGGCAATTGGCAGATTTGGAGTAATTACGCTGCCAACCTGCTGGGGCAGTTCTGTTACAGTACCGGAAATGGAAGCTTTTACAGGGCTTTCTGCAAATGTCATTCCCGGTCGTGAGGGGTCCACATTTGCAATTATCTGGCTTTTTCGAACAGTATCACCTATTTTAACATAAAGGTTTTTTAATTTACCCGCTGTGTCAGCAAAAGTATCTACTGTTGACCTTGCAGATATATCTCCGTTTAATTCCAGATAATCTTTTATATCTCCTTTTACTGCCAGGGTGGTGCTTACAGCAAAGGTTGTTATTTGATCTTCAATTTTTGCAGCTCCACTATCCCCCCGATTGTCCGTTTTGTTTTTGCATCCCCCTATAAACAAAATTGAAAATATAATAATAACAAGGGTTAAAATTTTTCTATTCATTTGAGATTTCCTCTATTTCTTTTAAACTTGCATTCAGTGCATACTCCAGATCTAAAAGACCTGTATTGTATTTATATTTTTCTTTTAATACTTCCAGCTTTGCATTGTTTAAATCCCGCTCAGAATCCTCTACTTCAAGGAGTTCTTTACTGCCTGCATTATAAGCTTCCTGGGACATCCGGTATGCTTTTTGAGCCAGATTTACATTTAAGTCCAGAGTTTCCAGCTGCACCATAGATTTATTCAGCTGCTTAACCAAACTTTTTATTTCCATTTCTGCACCTGATTTTGCCTGGGATATTCCAATTTCCAGTTGTCTTATACCGTCACCCATATCTTTTATTCCTACCTGGGCAGAAGACCATGGAAGAAAAGAATCCAGTGACATTGCCAGGGTTATTCTTAACATTCCGCTCTGCTGGCTCCAGTTATCATTCATATTTTCGAACCAGTTGTTCTCCCATGGGTCAAGTGCATATGCAGGATCCAGATTCCACCCCAGTACAAGCATTGGAGTCATTGTTCTTAATTTTAAAGCGGATCTTTTTATTTTTAAACTTAGCAGAGAGTTTTTCATTTTCTGCATATCCAGACGTCTCTGCAAAAATGTTTCTGTAAGTTTTTGGGTATTCAATTTAACCGGATTAACAGAAATAGTTCCTTCAATATCTATGTCTTCTGACAAATCTATTCCCAGAAGCATTTTAAAGCCGTCCAGCATATTGGCATAGCCCAGTTCCATTTCACTTAAAGCTGGTTTTAAATTTTCATAACCCACCTGGGCGGATAACTTCGAAAGTTCCGGAACCAGTCCGTTGGAATAGTTTATTTTTGCCTGCTCGTATCTTTCTCCGGCAGCCTGGAGGTTTTGCTTCATTAAATTTAGATTTTCTTCGAAAACCAGGATATTATAGAAGTTTTTTCTAACATCTCTTTCAAGCTGCTTTAAGGCGGTCTCGTAAGAAATAAGACCTGCAGCATAGTCTACTTTGGTTCCTTTAATTTCCTTAAACAATGCATAGCTGAGGTTTAGAGAAAAATCCAGACCTGTAGAAAGCCCCCATTGGGGAAGATTATACCCAACAGATAATACATCTGAATAAGAAGTTCCTACTCCCGGGATAGTCGATTCGGTACCAAATCCTGTAAGGGCAGTTCCGGACTGTTCCTGATTCCAGCGCATTAAGGTCCCGCTTGCCTGAACGGTAGGGATAAATCTGTTCCATGACAGGTCAGCGGCTCTTTTTTCCATTTCCACATCTATTCTGCTGCTTTTAAGTCCTAAATTATTTTCCAAAGCCAGTTTTACTGCCTCATCAATACTAAGCACCAGGGGTTCTGCAAAGAGCCATCCCGGCAGAATAATAAGAACTATAAAAGTCCATACTGTTTTTTTCATTTCCAATTTCCTTTAAAGCCGTTCATAACCAGTCCATGAATTTTTCTTAAGCGTATATTTATATTATCCACACCGGACTTTTTACTTTCACAGGCCCAGAGTTCGCGAATTAAAATAAAGTTCAGTCCCTTTGCTATTAAATTTGGAGGAAAATGCAATGGATTGAATCTTGTAGTTTTTGTAAGGATATCTATATATTCTGTAAACTTTTCAAACTTGTGTTCCTTTGGTTTAATTGGTTTATTAATAAATTGATATCTAAGCCAGTTCATTATGCTGAAAATTGAAGGTTTAAGTATAAAGTAAGTGCTCATAACATGGAAAATACAGTAGATTTGTTCTTTATAATTTGTAAACTTAACCACTCTGGCCATAATAAGACTGTTAAGGTGTTCTGTTTCTCTTTGAATAACATTCTCAATCATTTGATCCTTATTTTCAAAATAAAAATAAAGACTGCTTTTACTCATTCCCAGCTTTTCGGCAATGGAATCCATGGTTGTTTCCCATACACCCTTTTCCGCAATAACATCTGCGATTGCTGTAAAAATTCTGTCATAAGGCAGAATATCTTTTTTTGATATAGCTGAAGCAAGTTCCACAGCATTGTAGTTAATGATCCTTGTACGGTCTTTATGTTCTCCCAGTCCGTACCGGCTTACAAAACGGATAATTTTTGGCATCTGGTTGATTTCTGAACTGGTAAACGTTTTTTTACTGAACAATTTCTGATTTAAAAGAAAGCCCCCCAGGGACTGAATATAACCCGAAAGAGCCAATGCATCTATTTCCGGTAATCCACTAGATTCAAATAGGGCAGAGCCGGCAAAATGTTCTTCTGTACCCTTTATTTCACTTAGAAGTTTTGTTATGTCCCGTTCCCGGCTGAATAGTTTTAGAAATACAAATCTATAATAATTATAATTTTCTGCAAAAAATCTGACAGGGTATTCTGTATAATCAAATAAAATTGAATTTAGATCTTTTAATCCCTGTTTACCGGATTTTTTCAGGAGAATCTGATATTTGGAAATAAAATCCTGTTTCATTTCCGCAATCAGAGCTTCTTTACTATTAAAGTAGCGGTAAAGGGCAGGTTTGCTCATTCCCATTGCAGCAGCCAGGGATGAGAGGGATGTATTGTAAAAAAAATTATCTCCCCATATCCTGAAAGCTGTGTCTATTATTAATTGTTTTTTCTTTTCGCGTTTAGTCACTGTTTATTCCTGTATTATGTTACCGAACGATCGGTAACTTTTTAAAATCTACCAACTTATTTTAGTATTGTCAATAAAACTTTTGAAATTATTTATAATTTATTAGCTCCCGTGATTGTTGTCTCGATACACTCGTCGGATACCGAGTGCCGTAGAATGAGGTGTATCGAGGTACCGATGAGCACTCGACAACCGGTGTCTCGATACACTCCTTGTTTGGAAATTTCAGATTATGTGACCACTTGAATTGAACGGAGCACTCGACAACCGGTGGAGACCGTACCCCGAGTGATTGCGAAATTGTAGATATTGTTTTATTACAGGATAGAACAGCAATTGTATCGAGGGGTACTGTTATCC
>JALTGJ010000385.1 GCA_027077185.1 Spirochaetales bacterium
GTATTAGAATACATTCATGGTTACACAGGAAATGATAAAGAAAATTCCCAAGGTTGAACTTCATGATCACCTTGATGGAAGTGTACTCCCCCAGACAATTATTGAGCTGGCAGAGGAGTACAATGTACAATTGCCGGAAAATAATGCGGAAGATCTGGCGAAGTGGTTCCAGAGAGGTTCCAATAGGAAGAGTCTGGCTTTGTATCTTGAAGGATTTGCAGTAACACTGTCTGTAATGCAGACTGAAGCCGCTTTGGAAAGAATTGCGTATGAACACCTTCAGACACATAGTAAAGAGCATGTTGTATATTCTGAGATTAGGTTTGCTCCAATATTAAATCAGCAGAAGGGGCTTAATCTTGAAGCTGTAGTTGAAGCTGTTCTTAAAGGTCTGGAACGTGGTAAAAAGGATACCGGTGTTGAATTCGGTTTAATTCTATGTGCAATGAGAGATCAGGATTTTAAAATATCTCTTGAAATTGCAGAACTGGCAGTGGCTTTTAGAGACAGAGGAGTTGTTGGGTTTGATATTGCAGGTGATGAGAATGGTCATCCTCCTAAAAAGCATATTGATGCCTTTCAGTATATACGGAATAGAAATTTCAATATAACCATTCATGCAGGGGAAGCTTTCGGTATTGAATCTATCTGGCAGGCTCTTCAAATTTGCGGAGCTCACAGGATAGGACATGCCACAAGGCTTATAGAGGATATTACTGTTCAGGGAAATCGAATAGAAAAAATGGGATCCCTTGCAAACTTTATACGGGATAAGAGAGTTCCCATGGAAGTTTGTTTATCTTCCAATGTTCAGACAGGTGCTACAAAAAACTTTGATGAACATCCTTTTCAGATTTTTTACAGAAACGGGTTTAGAGTTTTTCTATGTACAGACAACAGATTAATGAGTAATACCAGCCTGACAAAAGAAATGTCCCTGGCTGTAAAGCATTATAATTTAAATCTGCGTGATCTGGAAAAACTAACTTTGAATGCAATGAAATCTGCTTTTATTCATTATGATGATCGAATTCGCCTTATTTATGATATTATTAAACCGGAATTTGCACAGTTACGAAAAGAAACCAACCCTAACGGCTAGTAGCCCCGTGATGGTTACTGAGTAGCGCCGTAGTCGCGTATCAAAGTATCGTGACTTAATTCTAATCGTACTGATATTTAATAGTATGAATAAGGTATTATTTCAGAAAGTTTAATTATAATGGTTACTTTAGACCTGTAACCCCCTGCATCAAGAGTGGTGTAAGGGGGATTTTTTATAAGGACTTTGCAATTTATTTCTCTTGGTTTATTTATATATCGAATTCGAAAGTAGTTTCTAAGTGCTTCCTTTATTCCTGTTTTAATGGATTTAACTCTGCCTTTATAACCTGAAAATATTGATTCAACTCCTGTTCCAGTTGCATTGGGATAGATGTTGCTGGTCCATAATTTTATTCTTACAGTTTGGGCTTCATTTGGGAAATAACGAACCTGCATATTAAATTTTCCATTTTTCACCCAGGTATCAACAATTTTGAGTTTATTGTCCCCCCATGGAATTGATGCAAAAGGGGTAATTTCCAGATTTTCATTAACCTTTCGTGATAGATCAAGGGGGGTGTAGCTAACTGTATAACCATAAAGCATACCGGAGATAATCCAGAGTGCATCTTCCAGTGTACGATGGTAAATTTTATTATCAGTAAGATAGGATGGATTATTATTATTAACTGTTGGAAGGGTTTCAGTTACTTCAGTCCAGAGATCCAGATCGATATAATTATTACTCACCTCCTGTCCAAATATTTCTGAACTTAAGAATATTAATAATACCAAAAATAAATATCCTGATTTATTCATAAGGTTGCAGATTAATTCCGCCAGATCCCTCCAGGTCCCCGATGTTTAAAAGAATCTATAGGATTTATTCCAAGACGGATTAAAAAATACAGATATGCAAATGCAAAACCTGCCAGGTGAGTAAGATGGGCAATTCCTGTTCGGGCACTTGTAATTTGACTGAAAAGTTCAATAGCTGTATATCCAATGACTAGTATTGGAGCCCGTATAGGGAAAATACCCATTATGTATATTTGTGCATTTGGAAAATATACTGCAAATGCAAAAAGAACTGCAAAAATCGCTCCTGATGCACCTAAAAGTATTACATTATATGAACCTGTAAGATAATAAATTATAAAGGATAAAATTCCTGCCAAAACCCCGGTTAGAAGATAGAACAATAAAAATTCATAACTTCCAATTCTTCTTTCAACCTGTAAGCCAAAGAAAAATAAACCAAGCATATTGAATAATATGTGTGAGAATCCTCCATGGGTAAACATATAAGTTACAAACTGCCATATATAAAATTTTTGAATTATCAGTCCAGGTATCATCGCTGTGTAAAATACAGATTTTGGATAGATAAAACT
>JALTGJ010000386.1 GCA_027077185.1 Spirochaetales bacterium
TGGTGATACTGATTCAGTTTTTGTCTGCTTGAAGGGAAAAGAATACCTTAACCCCGACAGTACAGGTAATTATCTCCAAAAATTAGTAAATGAACATTTTAAAATAATATTTATGGATGAATATAATGTCGAATCAAGACTTGAAATAGAATTTGAAAAACACTATCCAAAATTTTTTCTTCCGGCGATGAGAGCCACAAGAGAGGGAGCCAGAAAGAGGTATGCAGGATACCTCGAAAACGGCAATATTGAGTTCAAGGGTCTGGAAGTTGTAAGATCTGACTGGACGCCACTGGCAAAAAAGTTCCAGTTTGAACTTTTTGATCGTTTTTTTAAAGAACTTGATATAATTGAATGGTTAAAAAATTATATTAGTTCTTTAAAAAACGGAGAATTGGATAATCTTTTGATCTATAAAAAAAGACTTAAACGCAGGGCAGAAGACTATACAAAGACAACACCGCCCCATATAAAGGCAGCACGACTTGAAGATCCGGAAAACAGGAAAAATTTAAAAGAAATAAGTTATTTAATTACAGCAAGAGGCCCCGTACCAATCAGCATGAATCCTACTGATATTGACTATACACATTACATAGAAAAGCAAATTAAACCACTTGCAGATGGAGTCCTGTTTGCTACGGACATGAGTTTCGATGAAATTATTGAAGGAAGGCAGCTGGATTTGTTTTCTTAGGATGCATTGCCGGGCAATAAGCAAAGCGAATGACCAGGCTAAGCTTATCCGATTTAACTACACCTTAACAGTTCTCCATGATCCCCTTCTTGTATAAACCACAAACAAAAGACCACGAATAAGAAAATCAAAACACATTGCAAACCAGACTCCCGAAAGACCATAACCTAAATATATTGCCAATATCCATGAGAGGGGTAATCTTATAACAAATCGTGAAAGTATCATCATTTTCATAGTAAATGCAGTATCTCCTGCTCCCTGAAGACCACCCCGAAGAACCATAGCAGGTGCAAGAAAAACAACCATAAGAGCATAAATCTTCAATGGCTGCCGGGTTAGAACTATTATCTCAGTGGAAGAAGTAAACATAGATGTTAGATATTCCGGAAAAAGAAAATATATAATTGAAATTATTGCCATAACAAGTCCGCAGTAGAATGTACCAATCCACATAATTATCTCAGCCCCATCTGGGTCAGAAGCACCAAGATGCTGCCCTGTAAGGGATGCTGTTGCTATGGCAAAACCAAAACCAGGCATAAAAGAAAGTGATGCAAGGCGCATGACAATATGAAATGATGCAATAGCAATATTACCCATAGGATTAACAGATATTGCCATAACCAATAGTTGACTGAATGACATTGCAAATCGTTCAATCATAGAAGGTACACCTATTTTTATTATCCTTATAAAATGAGAAATACTAATATACGATTTTTTTAATTTTATCAGCCCCTTTGAAGAATAAATTGATATAAAACCAAGAACTATAGTTCCTGCTAAAAAACTTAAACCTGATGCAAGGGCAGCACCCCTAAGCCCCAAAAAAGGAAATCCAAGCTTTCCAAATATTAATGTCCAGTCTAAAAAAATATTAAGAATATTCATTCCAAACCCAACAAGCATAGGAGTTTTTGTATCCCCTCTGGCTCGAAAAGAGGCACTTAATGCTATAAACGCAAATATAACAGGTACAAAAGATATAAAAACGGAATAGTAATCCCAGGCTGTGTCTATTAAATCCAGAGGAAGACGCATGAACATAAAAATAGATGGAGCTCCAACAAGGAGGACAGGTGTAAGAACTAATCCGAGTAAAACAAGGATGACAGTACCTGTAGTTGAAAAAATGGATGCATTCTTACTGTCATTCTCTCCAACCATCCTTGCGATTGTTGCTACCATACCGGTACTGAAACCATCCCCAACAGCAGTAATATTAAATATAATAAGACCGGTTACGGCCGAAGCACCAATCTCCAGGGCACCAAGTCTTCCAATAAACATGGTATCCACAATATTAACCAGAGTCATGGAGAGCTGGGTTATCATTGCAGGGATTGCAAGCTTAAGGAGAATACGGGTTTCTTTATGTGCCGGACTGAACAATCTCATAGGCTGAGATTAGTCAATTATGACAGCTGTGTACAGAGTCACTATCCCGAACAATCGTTTAAACCACGACATATTCGTGATAATTGCTTTAAATTACACGACATAGTTGTAATTCCAGCTATTTTTTGCTACAATATGACTCATGACTATATTTAAAAGAGTATTAAATATCTCTAAAGAAGCCCGGAAAAAATCAATTTTCCTTTTTGGACCCAGGCAGACTGGTAAAACATTCTTATTAAACAGGCTATTTCCGGATTCACCTGTATACAGCCTTTTAAAAGCTGATGAATTCCTGCGCATTAGTCAAAGACCTCAGATCATAAGAG
>JALTGJ010000387.1 GCA_027077185.1 Spirochaetales bacterium
CCTTAAATCGGATGATTCATGAGTAAATGTATCGGCAGGGTCAACGGCTTTTCTTAACAAGGCTTTTGTGTTGTATACAAATTCAGATTGTTTTTTGCTTTTTTCGCCGCTGAAATATAATTCTATTAGAGAAGAACTATTTTATAACTCAGAATGTGACACAGCGCAAAAAGCTTTTAACGGGAAAGAGGCCACCGTAAACCTAAAACATGACTATATCCTCTATGATTATCTGAATTGGATAAAAATCAGAAAACAGGTCAGTAAACTCCAAAACCGAATAGCAAAAGCTGTTATGAATAATAACAGCGGCGATGCAACATTTTGCTGGATGTTTCGTAGGGAGTGGTATAATTGTCCTATCAGAAAAAGTAAGTTTTCACGGTTATAGGTAAAATAACCGGCAACGAAGCAAAACGTCGCAATATGTTAGTTTCTGTAGTTCCAATAGGTAATTCTAAAGGTATGCAGATACCAAAAAGTATCTTAAAGCAGCTAAATATTGAAGAAAAAGTTGAGTTAAAAGTTCTTGACAAGGAAAAATTACTAAAGCCTGTTACAAAAAATCCAAGAGAAGGCTGGAAGATTAATAAACAAATTGAGTAAAATCAAACAGAGAGAAATAGAAAAGATAAAATTAATACTGCAGGAAATGCTTGTAGATTAAAATTGGAAATCATTATTTTTTAGAACCTCCACAGCTGTTGAATGGGTTCTGGAGCCCCTGCTGGGCATTGCAGGTATAGTGGAAGTTAATATATTAATAGATCCTCCCATACCTCCTTTTCCAACTGCAGTTATCCAGGATCCCTGATTTAAGGAAACAGTACCAGGGGTAATTTTATCTGTAACTTTCACTTTATTATTTATTTTACCCTGTCTGCTATTAATAGAAACTACCATACCGTCTGTAATGCCTCTTTCTTCTGCATCAAAGGGATTCATCCACAGCCTTTTATCAATCAATTTTTTAAAAACAGGTAAATTATCGTTCTGGGAATGAATACGAAACTTATCATGAGGAGTAATAAGCCTTAGTGGATAGGAAGAACATATATCCAATCTAACCGATTCCGGGACAGCAGTACCTCCAATATCAGGAAACTGAGGTAACTCAATTTCAATTTTTCCTGAAGGTGTATTTAACGGATATTTTTTTGGATTAGAAATAAAATCTGAAAGGCCTACTCTCATCTGATCCTTTCCCTTATAAATGCCTGTTTTTTTAAATTTTTCTATATCTGTTATTTCTGACTTATCTAAAAAATAATCTATCCATTCAGATTCAGATCTTCCCTCTGTAAACTCTGCTTCAAACCCTAATCGGGAAGATAACTCTCTAAAAATATGATAATCAGTTCTGGATTCTCCAACTGGTTCAGCTGCTTTTCCTGAATAAAAAAGATAGTTTGTCTCTGAAAATAATATATCCTCCCTCTCAAGAAAAGTTGCTACAGGGAAAACTACATCCGACCACTTGCAGGTAGGAGTCATAAAGTAATCGTGACTTACAATAAAGTCCATTTTTTTAAATGCTTCTATTCCTTTTCCGGTATCACTGCTTTGTCCTACATAATTTCCACCAACATTATACAGAAAGCTTATATTTGAAGGGTACCCAGTACTTTTTCCTCCAAGAGCGGCATCTGCCCATTCATAAACAGGTACTTGTTTTACATCCGGATTTAAGGGAACAGATATATTACTGCAGGATGGCGATGGAAGACGGTTCCACTGGCCGGCTCCGGTTGAACCTCCGATTATCCCAACATTACCCACAGCTAATTGCAGAACAGCACCCAAACGGTCATTATTTTCTCCTCCAACAGCCCTCTGTATTGAAAGTCCCGGAAGAAGGGCAGCAGGGGAAAGAGCTGCAAAATCTCTTGTAAAATTTTCAATTTCACTCACAGACAAACCGCAAATACCGGAAGCCCACTCAGGAGTTTTTTTAATACTATCAGATTTTCCAAAAATATAATCTTTCAGCTTTTCAAATCCGGTGCTGTAAGTGTGAATAAACTCTAAATCTGCCAAATTCTCTGTAAGCATTATATACATCATTCCAAGCATCAGGGCAGAATCTGTACCGGCTTTTACAGCAAGCCATTTTGCATTGTATCTGCGAACAGTTGCTGTTTGCCTGGGATCCAGAACAACAAAGGGTATTCCCATATCTGAAGCTTTTTTTAAAAGAGCCTCAGTCTCACATCCAAACCTTGTGTCTTCAGGATTAAACCCCCAAAGTATTATAAGCTTTGATTTAAGAAGAGTTTTTACATCAATTCCTATATTTTTTGTACCAAACATGGGTATTTTAACAAAAGTTGCAGCTTCACTGGAAAAGCTGCCCCTGGTCTCAGTATACCCACCGTATAAATTTAAAAATCGCTGGGTAAGAGTCGCAGTATTATGCAGAGCCCCCC
>JALTGJ010000388.1 GCA_027077185.1 Spirochaetales bacterium
GTATTATCACTGGATTAGAGAACAACTACTATTATAGTCCAAAATGTGGGACAGCGCAAATAGCTTTATTAAAAAGTCTCTTGACCTTTGAAGTATTTATTATAGAATGGGTAATATAAAACTTAAATAAAGGCAGGATTATGGACAAAAAAAATATCGGCTTTATATCATTCAGAATTTCCGGAACAGACGGGGTTTCTCTGGAAACAAAAAAGTGGGCAGAAATTTTTGATAAATTCGGATTTAAAAGCTTTTATATGGCAGGAGAACTCGATACAGATCCAAAAGTATCCCTTAAGGTGGATGAAGCCCACTTTAAACACCCCGAAACCCTAAGACTATATAAGCAGTCCTTTAACGGCGGTGAAACAAGGCCAAGACAACTTTCCAAAGATATGCATAAATTTAAAGACTTACTCAAAGATAAAATATACGAGTTTATAAATAAATTCAGTCTGGATATGATAGTTCCACAAAATACTCTTACAATACCTTTAAATATACCCCTGGCTATGGCAATTACAGAAGTAATTGCAGAAACAAACATACCTACAATTGCACACCATCATGATTTTTTCTGGGAACGGAAAAGATTTTTAAGAAACTGTGTCTGGGATTTCCTTGGAGCACACTATCCTCCACATTTAAACTCTATTAAGCATGTTGTAATTAACTCTTCTGCAGGGCACCAGCTTGGACTTAGAACAGGAATATCCTCAACTTTAATACCAAATGTTATGAACTTCGAAAATACCCAGGCTCCTATTGACGAATTTAATGCGGATGTACGAAAAACATTCGAAATTGCAGAAGATGAATTATTTGTACTTCAGCCAACCAGAGTTGTACAGAGAAAAGGCATAGAACACGCCATTGAACTGGTAGCAAGACTAAAAAGAAAAGCCGTTTTAGTTATAAGTCATGCCTCGGGCGATGAAGGATACGAATACGAACAAAGAGTTAAAGAGTTTGCAGAATTACTTAAAATTCGTGCCCTTTTTGTAAGTGAATCCATTGGGGACTCGAGGGGCTACAAGAAAAATGGCGAGAAAATATACAGTCTCCAGGACATTTATCCCCATGCTGATCTGGTTACATATCCGTCTCTCCAGGAAGGCTTTGGTAATGCATTTCTGGAAACAGTATATTTCAGAAAACCTATACTTGTTAATAATTACTCCATATATGCATACGATATAAAGCCGAAGGGTTTCGAAGCAATAGAAATGGATGATTTTATTTCGCAAAGTACTGTGGATCAGACAAATAAACTTCTGGATGATCCTGCTGAAATAAAAAGAATAACAGATAAAAACTATCAGCTTAGTCTTAAGCACTATTCATATACAGTACTTCAAAATAAACTTCGGGGACTGGTTGAAGATATCTGGGGGAGAGAAGCTAATCCGTGCGATTAGTTATATTTCACTATCATTTTCTTCCCGGGGGAGTAAGTCAGGTAATAACATCCTCATCTATAGCAATACTTAAGTACTTGCCGGAGATAGAGGAAATTATACTTGTAAGTGGTAAAAAAGATAATACGGATAATATTATTTTAAGGATTAGAGCTAAAATTGATTCCATAAAAAGGAAAACTCAAATTAAAAGTATTATTATTCCTGAAATTGGATATACGACAGATTTTAAAAAAAATCCTTCTGTAAAAGATCTTAAACAAATAGTAAACAAACAGTTTAAGGGCTGTTTATGGTGGATTCACAACTATCATCTTGGTAAAAACCCTATATTTACAGAAGCCATACTGCAAATTGCAGAAGAAAACCCCGAACAGAAAATTGTATTACAAATCCATGACTTTCCGGAAGAGTCAAGATACAGCAACATAATAAATCTCTATAAATATGTAATACACCCTCTTTACCCTGTAGGCTCCAATATACGATATGTTACTATAAACAGCAGAGATTATAGCTTTTTAATTGAAGCCGGTATCCCGAAAGATATAGTATTTCTATTAAACAATCCAATTGAACCTCAATATATTGATAATAATGTTGAAAAAAAGATTCCTGTCAAAAAAAATATTGATAAAATACTCTCTGAAGTTTCAAGTTCATATATAAAAAATGCATCTCTAATGATTTACCCTATAAGAACTATAAGGAGGAAAAATGTACTTGAAGCTGGTTTGCTGGCAAAATGCAGCAGGACTCCGGTAAACCTTCTACCCACCTTGCCTGGAATTTCAAAATTAGAAAAACCCTATTCAGAATTAGTAGCCAGCTGTTTTAGAGAAAATTTATTACCAGGCACTGCCCAGGCCGGAATAATACTGGAACAAAAAGGAATATCCTTTCCTGAAATTATAAATGCAGGAAACATTATTGTCTCAAGCTCAGTCCAGGAAGGATTCGGATACCTGTTTATTAATTCTCTTCAGTGGAGAAAACCACTT
>JALTGJ010000389.1 GCA_027077185.1 Spirochaetales bacterium
TAATAAAAAAAACTACATTGTCACAATGGCTGGATTCAGATACATAAAATCTGCATGTACATTATTTGTTGAAACTTTATAGAGATACTGGTTCTCTTCTATTATCAGGGTCAATCGATCTTCGGCGATATCTTTTTTAAAAAGGATTTCATCTACCAGAAAAACACCCTTACTGTCCAGATGTTTAAGAATAAGTCCAAATTCCTCCTGGGGATCTTTATCTGTCCTAAGAGAGCGGCCGTCAAGTGTAAACACAGGATTAGCACTAAAAAACAAAAAACCTTCTTCATTGGTATCATAGGAACCATTTTCTGTGCGGACAATGGATTCAATACTTTTATCCGGCACAGCAAGGACAACACTTCCGCATCTTACAAGCTGAAATGTTGACAAGGTTACCCCTCCGGGGATTGACAGTAAAACAGTACTACCTTCTCCCCTGACAGTATTAACAGACATTTCTCCATTCTCAAATTGCTTAATTTTTTGGTATACCAGATCAAGACCGACGCCTCTTCCTGATATTTTATCAGCATTATCCCTGGTACTTATACCCGGATGTGTCAGTACTTCAAGAAGATCAAAATTATCTTCATCATCTATACACAGGCCTTTAAAAACTGCCAATTCACGGATTTTATCAATATCTATACCCTGGCCATCATCCGATACAGAAATATTCAGTTTATCATCGATTCTTTCTGCAGAAATCGTTATAAGCCCGGAAACAGGTTTACCAAGAGCAGTTCGTATATCTGATTTCTCAATGCCGTGATCTATAGAATTCCGTATAATATGAAGAATAATTTCGGAAATTATCTCTCCTGCTCTCCGCTCAACTTTTATATCACAGCCCTTTAGTTTAAGAACAGCTTCTTTACCCAGTTCTCTGGCCAGGTCTCTTATATATCTATCCATATTGCTGAATGAATCTTCAAGTGTAATCATACTAAATTCTTTAACAAGCAGTTCAAGTCCAGTCGATAACTCAGACAAGCTGTCTATCTGATGAATAAACAAATCATCAGATTTCCCCCCTGATGTCTTTTTAATTCGTTTAAGTCTGTATATCTGGATTTTTAACTCATCAACATAATTTGAAAACTGATCCAGTTTACTAATTGGTATTTTTACAGGCAAATGATTTGTACTAATAAGATCCAATGAAGGATTAAGGTCCTTTTCATCCAGAAACATCTCATAAAGCAGTGCTACAAGCTTTATACTCTTAACCTGGTCTATATTTACAGAATCATATATGTCACTCTCTTTAATACTACAGGTAAAATATATACTCATTTTCCCATAAAGCTGATCATCCTCCTCTCCAAAAGAAGGAATTGTTCTAATAACATTTACCTTTTGTTCCAGATTACTAATTAATAGATATGCTTTTGCGTATTTTAAAGAAGTTGATTCTTCCAGTTCAAAAATTAATCGGTAAAATTTTTCATCCCTTTCTCTGGCTTCTACAAGCAGCTCTTTTTCAAAGTCTGAAAGGACAGGCATGCCTTCCAGCATTAAACCTGAGGGAGTAAGTAATTCAACATTATTTTCTCTTTTAAGCCCTTCCTCTTTTACATTTAAATAATCAAGAATCTCCCGGATTCTGTCCACAGACAACAATAAAGCATCAATAGTTTCAGAGTCTATAGATTTATCAGTATTCCTATATCCGTCAAACACAGATTCCATATTATGTGTAAGATTAATAATATCCTGCTGCTTCAGAAAAGAGGCCTCAGATTTTAAGCTGTGAACATTTCGAAAGGCATGATTAAGTAAATCCATATTCCGGGGTTCTTTTTCAAGTTTTAAAAGAATATCACTTAACTCAGTTGTAAAACTTATACCATCGCTCAAAAAGGTATTAAAAAGCTTATTCTTATCCATATATCTATCTACCCTCAACCAAAGAAATAATCAGTTCAACCTCTCCTACAGTCAGCCCTACTCTTGAAGCTATAACTGTACTGGTAAAACCATTATTATGAAGTTCAATTATTTTTTCTTTGTTATTTGTATCTTTTGCTAAATTATTTTCCTTAGGAATTTCATCTTGACTGGCTTTAACTTTCCTGGCCAATATCTGATTATCCTGAATTATACCCAGCTGGTTATAAGTTACAGGTGCAGATTTAGGACTTCCCGATTCTGTTCCCAGAATTTTAATTCTTTTATCAGCATTATTTAAAATTTTTACAAGAGTTTTAATTTTTTCTTCTAAAATATTAATATTTCTATCCGCAGTCTGATTTAATTCCAGAATAAGGTCATTTACCTCACTCTCAAGCTCACCCAGAATATTAGATTTTTTCAGTTTTTTAATTCTTCGAAATATTATGGTAAGTAAAAATATTATAATTATAAAAAGTACTGTAGAAATTATTATAAAAGTATTTTGCATTAAATCAACC
>JALTGJ010000390.1 GCA_027077185.1 Spirochaetales bacterium
CACCAACGACTTAAGGAATGCCTGTACTCATCTGGCAATATATTTTGGTAAAAATTCACAGATTGAAGAACAGGATATTGAACATTTTATATATCACAGTAAAGAAGAAAATGTATTTACACTATTTAAAAAAATATCTGCTTCAGATTTTTCCTCTTCTATAGAAATTCTTCATAAGATAGCTCTATCAGGCGACGGGTCTCCAGTACAGCTTATTAGCGGACTACAATGGCAATTTAGAAAATTGCTAACACTCTCTCAACTATTTTCCAAACACTATGGCCGTGAAGAAGCTTTATCAAAGGCTCAAATACGGGGTAAGCGAAATCAGCAAACATATATAGATGGATTGAAAAATTATTCCACTACAGAATTGCAGGATATTATTGTTCTAATTGCAAAATATGATATTCTTGCCAGAGAAACAAATAAATACAGCCATTTAATGCTTATGGAACTATTTATCTACTATTGTGTTATAAAGAAAGGACATTTACCGGAAAAGTACAGGTCATAAAAAATGATTGGATATACTGTCTTCTTTGTGCTGAATCAATGAAAAAAGTTATAATTATAGGAGCCGGGCCTGCAGGTCTTTTTTCATCTTCTCTTCTCCTTGAAAGAGGTTTCTCTGTAGATTTATATGATCAAAAAAATGAACCTGGAAAAAAACTTTTATTAGCAGGTAAAAGCGGTTTAAATATTACAAATCAAATAGAAATGAAAACATTTGCCGAAGCTTATGGAGATCATAAAAAAGAAATAAGCCAGGCACTTAGTAAATTTTCACCTGCTGACCTGCAAAAATGGTTAAGTACTATGGGTATAAAAACATTTACAGGTTCCTCCGGGAAGGTTTTCCCTGTAAATAAAAATACAGGAGAAATATTATCCCTCTGGATGGAATCTTTAAACTCCAATAGTAGATTTCACTTCTATAAAGGTTATAAGATGATAAATATTAAAAAGAAAGATATACAGTTTAGTAAAGACAATAAAAGTTTAACTGTTACAGCGGAACTTGCTATTATGTGTATGGGTGGAGCAAGCTACCCCTCCACAGGCTCCAACGGGAAATGGAGTGTAATATTGCAAAATATAGGAATTAAAACAATTCCCTTTAAACCTATGAATTGCGGATTTGAACGTAATTGGTCTTTACTTTTCAGGGACAGGGTAGATTATACAACTCTAAAAAATATAAATTTAAAATGGGAGAATAAGGAGAAGCGGGGAGATTTAACTATTACCAGCTATGGATTAGAAGGGGGGCCCATTTATCATTTTAGCAGAGAAATACGAACCAGCCTTGAGCAAAACCGCAAGGAGAATATTATTCTGGATATTCTACCCGACCTTAATAAAGAAGAAATTATACTACGATTGAACCGAAGCAGAGGCAAAACCAGTTTTTCCAATTATCTTAGAAAAAATCTTAAAATGTCTTGGATAAAAATCTTATTATTGAGGGAGCTACTGCAAAAAGAACAGTTAAAAAATACTGATATTCTGGCAAAAAAAATTAAAAATCTTCCTATATCACTTGAAAGACCTCGCCCGATGAAAGAAGCAATTTCCAGTTCGGGAGGTATTTCTTTTGAAGAACTGGATAAATACTTTATGTTTAAAAAATTTCCAGGCTGGTTTGCAGCAGGAGAAATGATTGACTGGGATGCACCAACAGGGGGTTACCTTTTACAAGGGTGCTTCTCCACAGCATATATGGCTGTAGAGGGAATATCTAAATACAGGGATTAAACCTCTATTTCTTCCGGGGTTCCTCCAATTATCTTATCTGCTTTTATTGTCATAAGAAAGCCTGCTCCAGGGGCATTTAAATCAATCTCCTCTTTTATTAGAAGTTCATTAAGATAGTCTATCTGATTTGAATTATCCATTATACCAATAAATGTCTTTGAATAAGGAGACTTTCCTTTAAAATGTGTCAGCCCTGCAAACATAGGAATATCATATGCAAGCTTTTTCTCAAGAGTTTCACTGTCCAGAATAAGAGAAGTCTGAGCCCCAATCTCAACCAAATTCGAAATAACTATCTGCATTTTTTTCTGATCACTTAGAGCAAGAATAAAAAAATACTTACCATTATTTCCCTTTTGAATAGGTATAATATCATTTTTAGCTATTACCTCTCTAAAATCTTCACTTGTATGAGACAATATAAGTTTATGCCGGATTGCTTCATCACTAAACAATCGTGCTGCCTTTGCAAGTACCTGCAGGTATTCCTTATTTTCATTCCCTGGGAAAATAAACAAAAACAGAATATTGACAGGTTTGTTATCCAGGGAATTATACTTGATTCCATTGGGTATTGTAGCTGCAAGTATTATACCATGAGAAACAAGATCTGTTTTACAATGAGGAATGGCAATCCCATTACCTATACCCGTAGAACTTTGCGCTTCTCTTGCCATTACAGAAGAAAATATATCCTGTATTTTGTCTTTTGGAATAATACTATTTTCCCCTGCCCTCTCCAGAAGTTTAGATATTATAATTCTTTTATTTTTCCCCTCTGCCTGGATATTTATACCCTCAGGTTTTAAATAATCAATTATATACATATTAATCTCCTGTTTTTATGTGATTTTGATGCCAAAGAACCAGTAATTCTATAATATTTAAATCACCAATTAATTTTTCACCTTTATCAACAACCGGTATTTCTCCAGCCCTGTTACTAAATAATAAATTAAATGCTTTTTCAATGGGGTCATTATCAGTAACATAATAAATTTCCGGGTCCATAAGATCCATGGCTTTGGTTTTATTCCAGGATGAAGCAATTTTATAACCTGAAAAACTGGAATCGGAGTATATGGATGCCATAGAAGAAAAATCTATACTTATTTTTTTAAGTATATCCTGCATAGTTATAATTCCAACAAGCCGGTGTTTTTTATCAACAACATAAACTGCTCTGATTATTGGGTTATCTATAAAAATTTTAATAATATTTTCAATTTGCTCCTTCTCTACAACCACTATGGGTTCTACTGTTATTAACTTTCTAATTTCACCAACTTTAGTTTCTTTCATATCTCTTTTTTCTCCCTGAATGTTAATTTTAATAGAGGAGGTGTTAGTATGGCAGAAAGAATAACAATAAGAACTGTTGTGGAATACTCTGTTTGGGTAAAAATACCCCTGGTCAAAGCCATGGCAGATATTATTAATGCAACTTCTCCCCTTGGAACCATTCCTACACCAATTCTTGTGGACTGTTCCAAACTAAAACCACCTGCCTTAGCACCAAGACCTGATCCAAAAATTTTCCCTATAATTGCAAATAATATAATAAGTATTATAAAAAGTGGATTTCCGGAAATATTTCCCAAATGTGTTTCGAGTCCAATATTTATAAAGAAAATTGCAACAAAAAAGGACTGTCCTAAAGTTTCCACCCCTTCACTTACTGTTCTTTTGAATCTGGTTTGCCCAATAAAAAGACCGGCAATATATGCACCTGTTATTTCTGCCATACCAGCCTTCTCGGCAGCCCATGCAAAAAAGAAACACAGAGCAAGAGCAATGGTAACAACCCCGGATTCAACATTAAGTCTTTTAGTAAACCTGATAATTGGCCTGAAAAGAAAAAATCCGACCAAAAAGGACAGTACAAAATATGCCAGGATTTTCCCCATGGAGAATAGAATATTATTCTCACCCCCATGAAGACCAAAAACAAAAGTAAGCATTAGTATGCCAATAACATCGTCAATAATAGCGGCACCTAAAATAGTCGTTCCCTCAGAAGAATGGAGCTGCTTCAAATCGATAAGAGTCATTACAGTTACACTAACACTGGTAGCCATTAAAACAGTACCAATAAGTATTGCAGAAAAATTATCAAGACCAAAAAAACGGGATGTAAAAAAACCAAGAAGAAATGGAAAAAGAACACCTCCTCCTGCAGTTAATAAAGAAGCTTTGCCCTGGGATTTCATTTGAACAATATCAGTATCCAGACCTGCAGTAAATAAAAGAAGTATAACCCCGATTTTTGCCAGCCACTGAATTACAATATCAGTTTTCACAATGTCCAGAGCCGAAGGACCAATCAGAATACCCGTAATAATCATTCCAAGAACAGGCGGCATTTTAAACTTAATAGCCAATGCCGCAACATACTTGGAAAGAATAAGGATAACAGCCAAATGGAGAAGAAAATGTGGATGTGCCATAAATTAAGTATAATTGAAATTCTCAATTTTGCAAGATTTTATTTTATCCAATCTTTCCCTCCGCCTTAATGGGTTCAAGTATCCCACTTTCCTTGTACATGTTATTATCTTGATTAGTATTAAAGAAATCATCCAATAGAGATGTAGTATAATTGTTTTCATCAGTTTTACCTCCCTCCATAACATAAGTGAGATAATTTTCCTATAATGGTAAATTGTTACCAACATAGGAAGAATATCTTGACATTAAATGGCTATTTGTTTATATTTCTTCCTATAATTGACTATTACTACCAACATAGGAAGAATATTTGAAGTTTATTGGAAGAGAAAAGGAACTCAAGTCCTTATCTGACTTAAAATCAAAATCGAATACAATTACAGTCATATACGGAAGACGCCGTATAGGAAAAAGCTTCCTGATTCGGAAATTCCTAAAAGAATCAAAAGTATTATATTTCGAAGGACTGGAAGGTCAATCTAAAAAACAGCAGCTAAAAAATTTTATCCTGCAATTGAACCATCAAACAAACAATAATTTCGTTCCTGCTAAAAGCTGGTCGGAAGTCTTTCTATCTCTGGAAAAAGTGTTAAAAAATAATCCTGCATGGATAGTATTCGATGAATTTCAATGGATGGCAAACTATAGATCCGAAATTGTTTCAGAACTAAAAATGGTTTGGGACCAATACTTATCCCGTATTCCCAATGTCTCACTTATCCTTTGCGGATCAATAGCATCTTTTATGACAACCCAGGTAGTTAAATCAAAATCCATGTATGGCCGTACAGACAAAATTATCCATTTGAAGGAATTCAGTCTAAGTGAAAGTAGAAAAATGCTCCCTTCATACGGCATTCATGAGTTACTTGATGCCCAAATGATGTTAGGAGGAATTCCTAAATACCTTGAACTAATACAGGGGTTCCCCTCCCTCTACGCGGCAATAGATGAGCTTGGATTAAGACAAAATGGATATTTTGTGGACGAATTTGATCGTATTTTTGTGAGTCATTTTGGAAGGAATGAAGATTACAAGAAAATTATCACCCTTCTTGCAAAACATCCCTATGGCCTCTTTCGAAAAGATATAATAAAAAAAAGCGGTATTGATGCAGGCGGAGGATTATCAAAACAACTGGATAATCTTGAATCTGCAGGTTTTATAAGTATAGTTCATCCTATCGATAAATCTACAAACACACGTATTTTAAAATATTATTTATCTGATGCATATCTGAACTTCTATTACTCTTTTATTAAGCCGAATATAAATCAGATAAATAATGGACCATCTCAAAATTTTAGCACTCTTATACAGCAAGGTTTCTTTTATAATTGGAAAGGAAGGGCATTTGAAAATCTCTGCCAGCAGCACTCTCTTAAAATTGCAAAAATCCTGGGTTTTTCCGGTATAAATTACCGGGTGGGTCCATATTTTCGTGCTCAAAAGGGAAAAAATCCTGGTATTCAGATAGACCTTATTTTTGATCGTGACGATTATGTGTTAACTTTGTGTGAAATGAAGACAAGCAGATCAGTAATTGGCACTGATGTTATTGAAGAAATTGAACTTAAACGAGAAACACTACAAAAAATCTATCCCAGGCATACAATTCAGTCTGTTCTAATATACGATGGTAAAATCTCAAAAAATTTGATGAATTCACCTTATATTTACAGGAGAATAGATGTCACAGAATTGATATGATTGTTTAATTGCTGCCATAGCCTACATATACAACCTGGTTTTGGTTACAAGGAATGTCCGGGATTTTGAAGTTGGCAACATCCCTGTTCGAAACCCATGGATAGAATAAAATCTGTATTATTTTATCTCATAACCAATGTTGCAATATAATTGTAATTCTTAATTTTGTAAGATTTTATTTTATCAACAGCATGCTTTATCTGAAAGGGGCCCATTGTTGTCAGACCTACGCCAGACATCATTAATTCCTATAAAGACAGAAAGAACAGTCTGGTTTTCATCTAAATATAACATAATCTCCTATTTTCTAAAAAGCATCCTTAGCCCCGGGTTTAAAATATTGCGTTTTGATTCCTGCTCTTTTTTACGGAAAGCTGATATAATTAATTCCAGATTATTTCCATATTTTGAGGCATGCTCCCGTCGATAACGTCGCATTTCTTCAACAATTGGATCTTCAATCATTTGAGATTCCTCCAAGTTCTTCAGGTGAACATAATTGTGGACAAACATATCCCAAAGATTCAACGACTTTAGATATTGCCATTTTTTTCTCAGCATTGTTTATATGTTTAAAATAAATTTTGCCCTTTTAATTATTTCTAGTTATCTACAAAACCTCCTGCAAAGTCCATTACTATAACAGTTCGAATTTTAGGGTGAAACCCATAAGATACTCCAACTACCTTAAATTCAGGGTTAAAAATATTTTTTCGATGACCTCTGGAGGGAACTCCATCATCAACAAGTAAACCTGTTACTATCCATTGTGCATCAGTTGGACCATATGCAATATTTTCACCAACAATTTTTTCCCATTTCCCATATCTATCTATTCTTTGACTCATTGAGGATCCATCAGAACCAGTATGCCCTGTCTGTCCAGTTTGGGACTGATCATCCATATGATCCCGAGCTGCTTTATATAATCCTTCAGAAGGATATAGAACTTCAATGGGAGTGACTGTATTAAGAAACCGTATACATTCATCTACTGCAGATATACCTTCTTTTGTTCTTAATCCAATTTCATTGGGATATTGATAAAGAGTTCCATGAAAATATTGTCGCATTGGTTCAATATATAATTCAGAGTATTTAGAAGGGTTTGTGCGCACCTTATTGAGTTCAATAATTATATCCTTTTCCAATTGATTAAGATAATTGGATTCAGTTACAGTATCAATTTTTTCTTTGTCCCAGAAATTTTCCTGAACAATTTCTATTTTAGTTCTGTTTGTTTTATCAGCTGTTGTTAATTCTTTCGATTCTGGTTTTGTAACACTTTGATTTGGTTGTAAAGAAGAACTTATTTCAATAAATATTTCTCCTACTGTTGTACAAGAGGAGATTATTAATATAAATATTATAA
>JALTGJ010000391.1 GCA_027077185.1 Spirochaetales bacterium
GAATTATTAATATAGATCCTAATTATGAACCGGCATACGAAAAATTGGATCAGGTCAAAGTAAAAATAATGTCTTTAAATGCAGAAGCTATTAAAGATAAGACAATTTTAGAACTGGAGATTTTTGGCCCTGAAACTGCCAGAAATGACTACAGAAGAACAATACAGCTTTACGAAAAAATTCTTGCCATTGATCCTACTGATATAGAGATTATAACAAATAAAAAAAATCTGGAAGAAATTTTTGGTATGGGAAAACTGGAAAAGAAGGAACCGGCTCCTATAGAAATAGAAGTAATTAATGTTGAAAATCTTTTCCCGTCACTTATGCAGTATTACCAGAATTACCCTGTAGGTAATATAACAATAAAAAATACAGGAAATAAAGATATAAGGGATTTGAAGGTAAGTCTCTATATTAAACAGTTTATGGATTTCCCGGTATTCTCAAGAGAAACAGCAGTTTTAAACCCCGGTAAATCAGCAAACATAGATCTTAAACTGCTGTTTAATCAGGAAGTACTAAAGCTTGAAGAAGATTTAAAAGTTCAGGTAAAGCTGAACGTTTCTTTAAAATATGAAGGCAAAACCCAAACTTCCACAAACAACACAATTGTTACACTCTACAGGCGAACAGCTATGCAGTGGGATGATTCAGGAAAGCTATCTTCCTTTATAACCCCAAACGAAGGTATAATTGAACAGTTTTCCCATAGGGTTGTATCCAATTTACCCTTAAATTATAATTTCAATTTTTCAGAAAAATTAAAAAGAGCAATACGTATTACAAATGCATTAGGAGCTTATGGAATCAGTTATATTGAAGATCCGGCATCACCTATCACAAAAATTCTTGGTAATTCAGAAGCAGTAGACACAGTTCGTTTTGCAAGGAAAACACTTTTTATACGATCCGGTGACTGTGATGATACAACAGCTCTTTTATCATCTTTACTGGAATCTGCTGGAATAGATACTGCTGTAATGACTTCTCCCGGTCATGTCTTTATGGCTTTCAATTCTGAAGAACCTATTGCAAACCGCTGGATGTATGAAACAGAGAAAGTAAGTTCTATACCCTATAATGGGAATCTCTGGATACCTGTTGAAACAACTTATCTTGAAGATGGATTTTTTAAATCCTGGGAATCAGCCTCAAAAACTCTTAGAACTAATAAGGGTAAAATTGAGTTTCTCCCATTAGAAGAAGAAAGGAGATTCTACCCCCCACTTGCTCTTGGTGAAAGCATATACCAGGTTCTGGAACCTGGTAATGATTTAATATCTGTACTGGATAATATTTCCAACCTGGAAATACGAAAATATCTTTATCAAAATTTAATTGACAGTTTAAAAATTGAAGAAACAAAAGCAATTAATCGAAGAAAATCTGCCATTCAAAACAGGCTTGGAATACTTCATATACGTTTTAATAATATGGATGCTGCAGAAAAAATTTTCCTTCAAATTAATAAAGAACAGCCTGAGTACCTGTCCGCTTATGCAAATCTTGCCAATTTATACAGGATTCAAAATAAAACAGAAAATGCAATAAGTCTTCTGGAATCCACTCTCAAGGCATCTAATAATTCAACGTCATTAAATATTATTCTTGCACAATGCTATTATGAAAAATCAGAATTCAAAAAAGCAAATGATTTATTTGCAAAAATAAGTTCAAAAACACCCGATATCGCTTCAAAATTTGCATACCTGGCATTACCAAAAGATAATGGGAATTCCATAGAAAGAGCTTCCAGGAATAAAGAATCACAGCCAATATTCTGGGATTTGGAGGAATAATTCTGTAGAAAGAAATAAAAATGTAGAGACGCCCTAATAGGGCGTCTCTACATTTTTATGAATACCCTGCCTAATATCCAGACCGGATATTGACTGATAAACAGCAAGATCAAAAAAGGGAATTGAAGCAAGAAGATGATCGAATATATCTGCCTGTATACTTTCATAATTTGCCCAGACCTGATCACTGCTAAAAACATATATTTCAAGAGGGATACCCTTCTCTGTTGGCTGCAGCTGACGAACAAGAAATGTCATTTCCTTATGAATTGATGGATTTTCATGAAGATATGCTGCTATATATGCCCGAAACACTCCTAAATTTGTCATTCTCCGTCCATTTATTAACTGTTCGGTATTAATGTTTCTTTCAGCATTATTTTTATCAATTTCCTTCTGCTTTTCGGAAATATACTCTCCAAGAATATCAATCTCTTTAAACCGCTCTATCATTTTATCTGAACAAAATTTAACACTGTTCATATCGATATTTATATGCCGTTTGATTCTCCTCCCACCGGAGTCACTCATCCCACGCCAGTTTTTAAAGGAAGAAGAAATAAGACTGTAAATGGGGACACTTACTATTGTTTTGTCAAAATTTTGAATGGTAACTGTCTGCAGCTTAATATCAATTACATCACCATCGGCACCATAATCGGGTACTGTAACCCAGTCCCCGATCCTTATCATATCGTTACCGGAAAGTTGTATAGCTGCTACCAGTCCCAGTATGGAATCTTTAAATACAAGCATCAGCACCGCAGATAGTGCACCAATACCCGAAAGAAGTCCTAAGGCTGATTTATCCAATATGGTAGCTACCATTAGAATTATGCCAAATATATAGATAAAAACCCTTACAATTTGCAGGTATCCTTTTATGGGGCGATTCTTTGAAATTTTGTATGTAGAATAGATTCTATTCACAGCTGAAAGTAAAGAACTTAACATCATAAGAACCAGAGCTATTATGTAAGATATAATTATTCTTTGGGTTAAAGGGACAATAGTATTTGTTTCCGGAAAAATAAAAGGAGCGGCATAGTACAAGACCAAAACAGGGGCTATATGCGCCAGACGATCGAACAAGCCCTGTTCAAGGAGAGTATCATCCCATTTTGTTTTTGTTTTATATACAATTTTTTTTACTGTAGATAACAGAATTTTTTTTGCAATAAAATCGACTAAAAAACTAATTAGAATAACAACAGCAAGCATACTTGCTTTATTTGCAATACCTGCATAATTTTCTGTCAGACCAAGACTCATAAAAAAATTGGTAATGATATTCATATATCTGCTCCTGTTTTCCAACAGAAGCAGTGTAAATGACTGAAGTCCTGAAAGTCAATGATTTTGAGATAAAAGGGAATCCACCACCAAAACAGTATAAAGTATTTATTCAAATAACTTTCTATACTCTCCATAACCTTCTTTCTCCAGATCCTCCTCGGGGATAAACTTAAGGGAAGCAGAATTAATACAATACCTTAATCCTGTTGGCTGGGGACCGTCATTAAACAAATGCCCCAGGTGGGAATTAGCATCTGGACTCCTAACTTCTGTTCTGGTCATAAACAAGGTTTTATCGGTTTTCTCAATAATCTCTTTATCTCCAATAGGTTTAAAAAAACTGGGCCAACCCGTTCCGGAATCAAACTTATCTGTAGAACTAAAAAGAGGCTCTCCGGAAACTATATCAACATAAATACCCTTTTTCTTATTGTCCCAATATTCATTATCAAAAGCTCTTTCAGTCCCGTTCTTCTGAGTTACCTCATACTGAAGAGGATCCAAACTATTTTTCAGCTCTTCATCACTGGGTTTAACATAGGATTCTGAAGCTGGATTATAATCCTTATCTTCTCCCCATACTCTTTCCCGGTACTGATCCCTGCCGGAATTCATTCTGTAAAATTTATATCGTACGGGGCTTACTTTATAATAATCCTGATGATAATCTTCTGCAGGATAAAAATTTGTATACTCCCGTATGGGAGTAATTATTTTTTTATCATATCTACCTGAAGCTTCCAACTCTTTAATAGAGACTTCTGCAACTGCTTTCTGAGCTGAATTATTGTAAAAGATAGCCGTATGGTACTGACTGCCTCTGTCTACAAAGGAGCCCCCATCATCCGTTGGATCAATCTGCCTCCAAAAAACATCAAGCAGATCTTTAAACGAAATTATTTCAGGATTATATACTATCTGCACAGCTTCCACATGGCCTGTAGTCCCGGAAGATACTTCTTCATAACTGGGATTTTCAACTAGTCCACCGGAATAACCGGATATAACATCTATTACACCATCCAATATCTCAAAAGGATGCTCCATACACCAGAAACAGCCTCCTGCCAGTGTAGCTGTCTCAACACTATCTCCATATTGTTTCATAATTGCTTCCTTATTTGAATTTTTTTCTTCTGTATTTGCACATCCACTTAGCAGAAAAGCAGCAATTAGAATAAAAAATATCTTTTTTATCACTTTATTTTTCCTCCGGAATCTATAATATAATTATATATTATAAAATTGGAAAGGTATTAATCCTTTTTCCTCCATTCATTGAGCTGCCTGGTTATAATTTCCTTTACCACAGCAGACATCTCTTTACTATTATTAAATTTATCCGGATAAACAGGAGGAAATACTTTTGCTCTCATATTTGTTGCCTTATTAACCCAAAAACTATTTTTCTTTATAGTCTTATCAATATTATGCAATGCTATTGGAATAACTGGTAGATTTGTTTTATCCGAAAGAATAAATGCACCACGTTTAAACCGCCCGACTTCTCCATTAATAGACCTTGTTCCTTCAGGAAAAATCATTACAGAACTTCCGGACTTTAATGTTCTTTCTGCATGCTGCATCATTTGTATCTGACTTTTTGTATCTGACCTTTTTACAACAATATAACTGTTAAGAGCCATATTCCATCCTAATAATGGTACTTTCAACAGTGTACTTTTTGCAACCCATTTAAAGTGTTTAAAAAGAGAATAAATAACAAGTATATCTATCAAAGACTGATGATTTGAAATAATTACATAAGTTCCATCTTTCTTAATATTCTCTTTTCCTTCCCAATTAATCTTCCATAAGGGCTGAAGCCATATTAAAGTAGTAGCCCAAAAACAGGAAAATTGATGAAGTATAACTTTTCGCTTATCAAATACTGCCGTAAAAACAAATATAACAAGCGCTATGGGATACAGCAGAATGCTAATAACAACACTCAGGGTCCATTCGTATACAGTTAGTATTATTGTAATCATTTTCACTCCTCCTAATTTATCCTACCATACAACATTACAAAAATGTAATAAAACTGCAAGGTTCGTGTAATTTACGGATGATAAGATCGATTTAGTAAAATAGTGCGGGGAGGATGCTTAATGATAAGTATTAACAATCTAACAAAGAATTTTGGTGAAACCAGGGCTGTAAAAGGAATTAGCCTTGAAATTCCCAAAGGACAAATTTTGGGTATTCTTGGTCCCAACGGGGCAGGAAAAACAACAACCTTAAGAATGCTTACCGGGTTTATTACACCATCATCCGGTTCAGTCATTGTAAATGGTATTGATGCAAGTAACAATTCTATTGAAGTAAAAAAGCACATTGGGTATCTGCCGGAATCATCACCAATTTATACAGATATGCTTGTTTACGACTATCTTGTATTTATTTCAGACATAAGAGAAATTGAACATTCAAAAAGAATGGACCGTTTGCTCGAACTTTCAGATTTATGCGGCATACGGGAAGTAATGCATAAACCCGTATCTACTCTGTCCAAGGGGTATAAGCAGAGAGTAGGTCTGGCTCTGGCACTTATGGATGACCCTGAAATTCTTATTCTGGATGAACCTACCAGTGGACTTGATCCAAATCAAATAGCTGAGATTAGATCTATAATTAAAGAAATTGGGCGAAAAAAAACAATTATTTTTTCTACACATATTTTAAGTGAGGCAGAAGCTACATGTGACAGAGTAGTTATAATGAATAAGGGTCAGCTTGTTGCAGATGACACTGCAGAAATGCTTAAAGAAAGTAAGTCTGATTCTTTTATTACCAATATAACTCTGGAATTTACAGAGGATAAGAACATTAAAAAAATCTTTCAAAAAATTGATGCTATTTCCAGTGTTACTTTAGAAAATTCAAAGGATCAAATAAAAATAAAACTTACAACATCCAAAGATATAAGATCGGATATTTATCGGCTTATAAAATCACAGGAATGGATTCTACTGGAAATGATTCAGGAAACAGAATCACTTGAACACATTTTTAAAGAGCTGACAAAGGAGGTCTAAATGTCATTTCGAAAAACTAATACTATTTTCAAAAGAGAAGTACAAACTTTTTTTACTTCTCCTGTAGCTTATATTGTAATCACCCTGTTTCTACTGCTAACAGGCTGGTTTTTCTTTTCTACTTTTTTCCTTTCAGGAAGAGCAGATATGAGAGATTTTTTTAATCTTCTGCCTATTGTTTTTTCATTTATTATTCCAGCCCTCACTATGCGCTTATTTGCCGAAGAATACAGAAGTGGATCGTTTGAAATTTCAGGAACCCTCCCCGTAGGCCTTATGGATATTATTTCCGGAAAATTTTTAGCAGCTCTCTTC
Organism: Spirochaetales bacterium; assembly: GCA_027077185.1. The sequence goes on from JALTGJ010000391.1 coordinate 6,452, forward strand.
TTTTCAGTTATTATGCTGATTCCTACAATAATTTATGCTGTTTTTATTTCCTTTCTTGGAGATCTCGACCCGGGACCAGTAATCGGAGGGTATATAGGAGCTGTACTCCTGGCCGGAGCATATTCCGCAATTGGTGTTCTTGCCTCATCACTTACAAAAAATCAAATTGTTGCATTTATTGTAAGTGCTGCAGGATGTTTTTTTCTAACAATTATAAGTACAACTCTTGTTTTTCTGCCATCGTTTCTAACAGGCTTTTTTCAATATCTGGGTTCAGTTTATCATTTTAATAATATCGCCAAAGGAGTTCTGGACTCCAGAGATCTTATATACTTTATATCTGTAATGATTATTGGACTCTATGGAACCTTTATGGTTATAAGAGAAAGGAGCTAAGGGATGAATCTTAAAATACTAAAAAAACAATCACTTAAACTAAATTTTATTCTTTATATTGCCCTATTAGTTCTGGTTAATCTTGTATCCAGTACTTTATTTTTCCGTGTTGATTTAACATCCAACAAAAAATATTCTCTGTCACAGATAAGTAAAGAAACAGTTTCTGATATTAAGGAACCTCTAACTATCAAAGCATTTTTCTCAGATAATCTTCCGGGAAAATACAGCAGCCTGCAAAGAGAGTTCACAGATTTAATGGAAGAATACTCTCTTGCTGGTAACAAAAATTTCAATTATCAAATTTATATTATAAAGAAAGATGGAATATCCACAGACAAAACAGGCAGAGATTTGAAAGATCTTGCTGCTGATTATTCTATTAACCCTATTCAGATTCAAACAATAGACAATGATGAGGTAAAACTTCAGAG
>JALTGJ010000392.1 GCA_027077185.1 Spirochaetales bacterium
TAATAATAATAATAATAATAATAATAATAATAATAATAACCTAAAAACAAAAATAGCAACAACGCAAGCAATTACGACAACAAACTAAAAAACAAACAAAACAGAATTAACAAAAAATAAAGGAAGTAGTATCAGTAAAAAATGAATATTGATAAAGGATAAATTGATGACCAACAATATAGAAATCAGTAAATAATAGTAATATTTCGTGCAGATAAAGGAGACCATTTTGCAGTTTAGAAAATTTTCAAAATTATTCCCGGCCCTAATATTTATTTTTTTATTCATTTATGGTACCAGAACATTATATGCGGAGGATATTATGGAAAATAAAATACAATTTCAGGCAGATGACGGAGTAACAATTACAGCAGATATATACATGAATCATGATAAAGCTGCACCTTTTATAGTTTTATTTCACCAGGCCGGTTCCAGCCGGGGTGAATACAATGAAATTGCTCCCAGACTGAACAAACTTGGTTTTAATGCCATGGCAATTGATCAACGTTCCGGATCCTCCTCTAACGGTAAATCCAACGAAACAAACAGTTCTGCACGAACCCTTGGAAAAAACACAAAGTACATGGATGCGGCAGAAGATCTAACAGCTGCCTTTAACTATGCAAAAAATAACTATGCAGAAGGTAAAATTCTTGTTTGGGGAAGCTCATATTCTGCTTCCCTGGTATTATTATTAAGCGGAAGGAATCAAATTAATCCGGATGGGATACTCTCCTTTTCTCCAGGAGAATACCTGGGCTTTAGAAATAAGGTAGCATCTGCCGTAAAATCTATTAACGTTCCAGTTTTTATTACCTCAGCAAAAAATGAAAAGAACAGCTGGTGGAAAATTTTTAGGTCAATTCCATCCGAAAATAAAACTTACTTTATCCCTGAAAGTAAAAATGGACGGCATGGATCAAGTACACTGTTTTCTACAGAAGAAGCAAGTGGAGATTATTGGGCTGCAGTAGAGAAGTTTCTTAAGCAGTTTAATTAAAGCTTATAACATGGACACCTTATTTTCCCAGAAAGGAAACTCCTTTGGGAAACCCTGGAACTCCAAGAAAGTCTGAAACAGATGCGGCAACATCAGAAAACTGATCTCTTATTCCAAGATTTACAGAAGCAGATCCTTTCTGATAAGCCAAAAGCGGTACATGTTCCCTTGTATGATCAGTCCCTTTATAAGTAGGATCACATCCATGATCAGCTGTAATTATAAGAAGATCGTCCTCTCCTAAAATATCGATAAGCCTGCCAATATGTTCATCAACCTCTTCTACAGCTTTGCAATAGCCCTCAGGATCCCTCCGATGTCCAAAATTCATGTCGGTATCCACATAATTGACAAATATAAACTCATTCCCTTTTGAGGGCTGGCTTAAAAGCGCCTCTGTTCTTTTTATGCAGGCGATGTTTCCTTTATCATGATAGGAATCATTAATTCCTCTTTCTCCGAAAATATCACCTATTTTACCCACTCCTACAGTGTTTACACCATTATCCTTAAGATAATCAAAGAGACTCATCCCCTCATATTTTATGGAATAATCTTTTCGCCCTTTTGTTCTTGTAAAATTCCCAGGGCTTCCAACAAAGGGTCTTGCAATAACCCTGCCCAAAGTATACGGGTCACATAAAACCCTTGCCTTTGCACATATTTCATAGAGTTCATCCAGAGGAACTATTTCTTCATGCGCCGCAATTTGCAAAACAGAATCTCCGGATGTATAGACAATAAGCTTGCCAGTCTCCATATGTTCGGAACCAAGTTCCTCTATTATTGCAGTCCCCGAAGCGGCTTTATTTCCTATTACACCCCTGCCGGACTCTCTTTTAAGATCCTCCAATAATTTTTCAGGGAAGGAGGGATATTCCGGGGGTAAAGTGGTAAAGGCCTTTGTCAGCTCCAGTCCTGCAAGCTCCCAGTGCCCGGTAGTGGTATCTTTTCCAGGAGACTTCTCCTTCATCACACCATAACTACCAAGAGGAGTTTTTACAGGTTCACAACCATTAAGTTTATTTCCAAGAAGCATTGAAGCATTTCCAAATCCCAGTTTTTTAAGAACAGGCCACTTCGCACCTTCAACTGATTCAGATATATGCAGAGCTGTATTTGCTCCTGTATCTCCATATTTTCCTGCATCAGGAAGTTCTCCTATACCAAAACTATCTATAACTATAATGGTTGCTCTCATTTTTTACTCCTATTGTCTCGATACATTTTGCTGAGGCAAAACACTCGACAACCGGTATTACCGTTTCCCGAGTGATTGCTAAATTATATCAAAATTTCCCCCTAACAAAGAGACATAGCAATTGTATCGAGGGAACCCCTATTTAATATCCTGATTCTATTACTTCACCTTTTATTATCTTTATACCGCCGCTGGTACCAAGCCTTGTTGCACCGGCATTTATCATTGCTACAGCATCATCAAAAGTTCTTACTCCACCTGCAGCCTTTACTCCAAGTTTTGGTCCAACAGTTCTACGCATTAAAGCTATATGTTCTACTGTGGCTCCATGTTTTGAAAAACCTGTGGAGGTTTTTACAAAGTCTGCGTCCGCTTTTTTAACAATTTCCGAAGCAAGTACTATTTCCTCATCTGTAAGCAATGCTGTCTCTATAATAACCTTTAAAATAACACGCTGCCCGCAGGCTCTGCGAACCCAGCGGATATCTTCTTCAACAAGTTTCAAGTCACGGGATTTAAGTGCACCAATATTCATTACCATATCTATTTCTGTAGCACCTTCTTCTATAGCATGTCGGGCTTCAAAGCCCTTTGCGCGACCGCTCATGGCTCCCAGAGGAAATCCTACTACAGCACAAACCTTAACTCCTGATCCACGCAAATTCTTAGCACATCTGGAAACCCAGGTAGTATTTACACAAACTGAATAAAATTTATTTTCATTTGCCTCTGAACACAGAGTATCAATCTCAGAACCTGTAGCTTCAGGTTTAAGCAGAGTATGATCAATATACCTGGCTACATCAGAAGGAATAAGAACAGAATTGCTCTTTTCCGGAATTACTGTATTTACCGGAACAGCAACAGAACTTATTGCTTTTTCCCCTTTAAGTTTTTCTACAATTTCTTTTGTTATTCTATCAATTAATTCTTTTTCGTCCATAACCCTTACCTTTTACCCCGTTCAACTGCCATCATCTTATTTATTCTTGTCCAGTGCCGTCCACCTTCAAATCTGGTCTGAAGCCATACCTTAGACATCTCACACAAATCTCCAGGACTATGCAAAGGCCCGCCCAGGGTCAAAACATTTGCATTATTATGAAGCCGGCTGTTTTGAATTGTTTTTATATCATAACACAAAGCTGCACGAATACCCCTAACCTTGTTACAAACCATTGAAGATCCTATGCCTGCACCATCAATCATTATACCACGATCAGTCTCACCAGTAGCCACACTTTTTGCAACTTTTATTGCAAAATCAGGATAATCAACACTTTCTGCAGAAAACGTACCAACATCAACTACTTTATATCCCAGAACTTCCAGATATTTCTTTATAATTTCCTTTGACGCATATCCTCCATGATCAGAACCAATAGATACCCTGGAAACATTATCTTCTTTGTTATTTTCTTTGTAGTTTACTTCACTGTACATCTTTTACCTCTTTTACCAGATCAACTCTATCTACAATTGCTGCGATTACTGTTCTAATTGGCTGGGATATCATTCCAAGCATTATTCCAGCTGAACCACCTTCGTCAATAACAAGGACATCATCACCTGGTCCTGACTGTAAACTGTCAACTGCAACAAATTCTTTACCAACAAACTCTCCATCGGGTGTTACAGGATGAACAATCATCAATTTCATTCCTTCAAGAGCCTTAATTTTTGCTGTGGAAACTACAGTTCCGCATACTCTTGCAAGGGTCATTTCCCCACCTTCTGAATTTGATCAATAATTCCTATTACTGCGGCATCCGATGGATTATACCAGTTATCCAGAGCCAGAGCAGCTTCACGGCCACCCTCATATATAACAATATCACCAGTACCAGCCTGGACAGTATCACAGGCAACAACAGGAATACCAATCTTCTCCATATTATCATCAAGAGGCTGAACCAGAAGGAGCTTAATCCCTTCCAGAGATTCTATCTTTCTGCTGCTTACTACAGTACCTGAAACTCTACCTATTTTCACATTAAAACCCTTTAAACTATCCTAAAATGATCAATTATTGCACAGCGCCGTTCTCTTGTAAAAGTTCTTGCCCTGGTAAAACCTTCCCCTGTGGGACTTGCAATCGTAAAAGATGTATAACCTGCACCTCCAAAACCCATACCGTTAAAATTTGATCCATTTTTAACAAAGAGAGAACAGTTAATTACTCTGGCCATTTTTGAAAGCTTTGCAATATTTAACGAATGCATTGAAGCAGAATGACGGAAACCATGTTCACAATCCACAGCTAAATCTATTGCATCATCAACATTATCCACCCTTACCAACGGAATTACAGGCATTAACTGTTCGGTCCAGACAAGAGGATGAGACTTATCTACTTCACATAAAAGTATTTTTGTTTCAGGAGGTACAGAAATACCAGCTTCTGCTGCAATAAAACTTGCATCTTTTCCAACATATTTTTTCTGAATAGCACCTTCATCACCCTTTCTTCCAGGCCTGTCTATAACCAGATCTGTTACAGCTTTTATCTGATCACCAGCAAGTTCATATGCACCATGTTTGTTCATCTCGGTTTTCAGTTTATCTGCAACTGATCTTACGACTATAATTTCCTTTTCACAAATACAGACAATATTATTATCAAAACCGGCTCCGGCAACGAGATCTTTTGCAGCTTTTTCTATATCTGCAGTTTCATCCACAACAGAAGGAGGATTTCCAGGACCAGCTGCAATAACTTTTTTTGAGGACTGCATAGCCTGTCCAACAACTGCCGGACCACCTGTAACTGTAAGAAGATCTATCATAGGGTGAGTCATCATTTCTTTAGCGGATGCAATAGTGGGTTCTTTAACAGTAACCACAATATTTGCAGGGCCACCCGCTTTAAGAATTGCTTCATTAAGAAGTTTTATAGTAAAAACAGATACTTTTTTTGCCCCTGGATGGGAATTAAAAACAACAGTATTTCCGGCAGATACCATGGAAATTGAATTATTTATAATTGTTTCGGTTGGATTTGTACTTGGAGCTATTGCTCCGATAACACCATAAGAGGCTCTTTCGGTTATGGTAAGTCCATGATCATCAGAAAAGCTTGAAGGTCCGAGATCTTCAACTCCCGGGGTCATTCTCCCTGCAAGCTGATTTTTTCTTATTTTATCTTCATACCGTCCCATACCAGTTTCGTCAACAGCAAGCCTGGCAAATTGCTCAGCATTGTCTTCTGCGACCTGGCGCATTGCTTTAATCATTGCCCTTCTTATTTCCAGTGATGTCTCTGAAAATACCTTATGAGCCTTTTTTGCCTCATAAACAGCTTTATTTATATCATCAAAAACTCCTGGAATTGTTCCAAAACTGTTTGTTCCTCCTGGATCATCACTGGATCCTTTTAGAATATTTGAAACTATATCTCTTATTGCATTTTCATCAATTTCCACAAACAAACCCCTTAATATCATTATGAGGGCCCGGTATTATTACATCTCTGAACAGCTGATCCTTATCTGCAAGAAAAGCGACTGCGCTGTCCATCGCTGTATTAATATTGCCTATTGCTCCGCAAATTTTAACCATGGCCTTTCCGCCGGTTTCGTTTCCGGTAAGTATACCCATAATTTGAACATCGGCCGCCTTCACAGACACATCTGCTGCTTCAAGGGCAGATGCAACTGACTTTGTTTCAAGAAAACCGACAGCATCCCATTTTTCAGGAACTTTACAAGTGCTTATAGCAGGCAAAACTTTGGTATCAAGGTTGGTTAAAAGTACCGAATCAACAACACTTTTACCTCCGGAACCAATACCAATTTCCATTGAAGCCTGAACAGAAGCAACATCTCCTGTAATTATTATTAAGTATTTACCGGGGTTAAGTGCCTCTGCTTTAAGTATAGTTACAGGAGCTTCTTTTACCACTGAATCCAGAGTAAAAAAACCATCTGCCATACTTGAAAGTTCCAGAACACCAATAACATCTACACTCATTTTTGAAAAACCACCTTATCTTCTTCCTCAACAATATCTACAATACCCAGAATTACAGCATCCACAGGTTTATCTTTAGTAAACTCTGTCTGCCTGGTGGAACTTCCCTGGGATACAATAACAAACTCATCCGGTGCAGCCCCAATAAGATCAAGAGCAACAATCCCCCCCTGAATTACAGAACCATCAGAACTGCATGGAGCAATAATTTTATAAACAGCACCTTCTATATTATCAACTCTGACACTTGCTACTACATTACCCAAAACTTTTGCCAGTATCACTTAGAGCTTCCTTTTAACGGTTCGCTTTTAGAATATACTGTATTTCCAGCTATATCAAAACTATCAACTATTGCTATAATTGTTGCATCGCTGGGTTTTCCGGCAGTTATATCTGTCTGCCGACTGCTGCTTCCACCTACAAAAAAAACAATCTCACCTTCTCCGGCACCTACTGCATCCATAGCTACTACATAATCTTTTTTACCCTTAAGGGTATTAACATCTATTTTTTCAAGTAAAAGGAATTTTACACCCTCAAGCCGGGATTCTTTAATTGTAGAAACAACCGAACCCACAACCTTTGCAAGTACCATTTATTTTTTACTCCTGCCAAGAGGAAGTACCGCATCCACACTGTCGTGGGGTCTGGGTATAATGTGAACAGAAATTACTTCACCTACCCTTTCCGCAGCCCTGCTGCCTGCATCAAGTGCAGCTTTTACAGCAGCAACATCACCTCTTACAATAGCTGTTATATAACCGCCGCCAATTTTTTTGGACCCTATAAAATCAATATTCGCTGCTTTTGCCATTGCATCAGAAGCCTCTACCATTGCCGCAAATCCCTTTGTTTCTATCATTCCTAAGGCATTATCTGTAATTGCCATCTATTTCTCCTTATATAATTGTCCAGTAAATAATACTGATTAAATAGTTCGTCCTGTAATATCTTCCAGCTTTGATTCTACTGTTTCCTTTGCTACAAGGACTTCAGATTCCTTACCTGCAATATAAATTCTACCAAACTTTCCATATCCTGTAACATTTATAATATTAATATTTGCCGCTTTCTCAGCTTCATTTGCAGCATAAAAAGCATACC
>JALTGJ010000393.1 GCA_027077185.1 Spirochaetales bacterium
AATTGGTATAGTAATGGTAATTGCACTTTTAACTATTCCTGCAGCTATAGCCGGTTTTTTTGCAAAAAAAATATGGCTGATTATGATAATATCAATCACTTTAACAGCAATACTTACATCATCCGGACTAATGGTAAGTTATTTAACCAATCTACCTGCAGGATCAACAATTATTTTAATTTCCGGGCTTGTATATTTATTATCAGTTATAGTAAAAAAGATTATCCTGTCGTAGGGGCAGTAGGGGCAGTCCAAAGGATCGATTTATCAACCCTTGGGGATGCACACCTTAGACTGATTCTTTAATTTCATCCAGTTGATTTCTTAAATCCTTAATTTCAGTTTCCCAAAATTTGTCCGTACCCCAGTCAGGGAAATTATGCTTAAACTGATAGTCATTAATTTGTCTGCCGCACCAGGCAAGAAAATATATAATTCGCATGGCCCTCAGGGGTTCAACAAGCCGGGAAGTAGAATAGTCAAATGGCAAAAACTGCTCATACCCCTCCACAAGTAAATTCAGTTCTCTTCTGGATTCTGATAAATTCCCGGGTAGAAGGAGCCAAAGATCCTGCATAGCCGGCCCCATTGCCATATCATCGAAATCAATAATCATAAGCGTATCATTATCATCTTTTCCCGGACGGTTTAAAATATTTCCAAGATGGCAGTCCCCGTGAATTCGATGCTTTTTAATACCTTCAAACAATGGCATAATAAGATCTAAAATTCCATCTGTAACAGCTTTAAAGTCTGCCTTTAATTTTCCGGAAATAAGATTCCCGGATAAAAGTTCATCCAGATCCTGCCGTGTAGAAAAAGACGGATCAAGAATAATTCGGTGTTCAGTTTCTCTGATTATTCCGGAAGAATGGATCCTGCCAATTAATGCACCCGCCCGAATATAGTCTTCATCATTATTTAGCTCAAACAGTCTTCCTGATTTTTTAGGAAAAACTGAAAAATAAAAACCAGTACTAAAACCAAGAGTATCCCCGGATTTCAATCTAACAGGACACACAACAGGAATATCTCTTTCTTCACAGTCCCGCATAAAAATATGCTCTTCTTCTAAAGCAGCTTTTGTCCACCTTCCCGGACGATAAAATTTAGCAACAAGCCTGTCCCCATCATCAGTTTCAATTTCGTAAACTCGATTTATATAACTTGGGAAAGGGGTTATAAGACCGGTTAAATTGGTTTTTGTTGCATTTTCAACTGCTGAAAGAACTATATCCGGTGTTAGTTCTGAAAAACCTGTTCTACTATTATTCATGGAGGGATAATAGACTGGATAAGGTCAAATTACCATCCCATAAAGGAGTATTAATTATAGGAAAGCCACAATTAAACTCAAATGTTTGAACCTTGATTATAGGATTTTGGGATTAGCCTGATTAGGAACTAATCGTAACCCTTCTGACTCTATTGTTATTAATCCATCTTTGTATAAGCCACCGACTATTTTTTTGAATAACTTTTTGCTCATACCAAGCTTATTTTTAATCTCTTCCGGAGAGCTTTTATCATGCAGATCTAAAAATCCACCATTCTCTTTTATAACCTGAAGTAGAGAATCACTTGAATCAATAACAGCATAGTAGCCCTTCCGCTTTAAACTTATATCCAGTTTGCCGTCTTCCCTTATTTTTGAAATCCATCCTGTCAGCTTAGAACCAGTTTCAGGTTCCTTAAAAACTTCTGATCTATACACCAAACCCGGATATTCATTATCAACAATAACCATAAGTCCAAGGGGAGTACTGCCGTAAACAAGCAACTCTACTTCCTGATCCTCTCTCAACATTGAAGTATCTCTATTAAAATACATTTCAAGATCAGTATCACCAACAACACCCTGTTTCTCAAAATCAAGTACTAAACGGACAACAACCTTAGCACCTTCAATAATAGGAGAGGTCTGCCTTCTGTTCGGTAGAAATAAATCTTTTTTTATTCCCCAGTCAAGAAATGCTCCAAAATCCTGAATATCTACTACTTTTAAAGCAGCGAACTCATCGACTTTTGCATGGGGTTGATCAAGAGTCCCCCTTAAGTTTCCTTTGGAATCATTGTAAACAAAAACGTTTAATTCATCACCAGGTTTCATATCATCCGGTATATCCATTTCTGATATATAGACCTCTTTTACATCCCCATTTTCATCTTCGTCATTATTAAAAAAGGCACCACCCTGAAATATACGGTTAATTTTTAAAATATTATAATCACCTATTTTGATCATGCTTCCTACCCCTTGTATCTTTATGAAGTTTTTCAATTAAAGACTGATATTTATCTATTATATATTTTCGTTTTACTTTCATTGTCTGGGTTAATTCCTTTCCAATGGAAAAATTATTTCTTACAGCAAGAATTTTTGAAATTCTCT
>JALTGJ010000394.1 GCA_027077185.1 Spirochaetales bacterium
TACAGCAAGTATACAAGACTCATGGCTCATTAACAAAGGCTCAGGCAACAGATTCAGTCGAAGCATTTCTACAGATTTCAAAAGCATCACTTATTGGTGGAACAGACTTGCTCTTAAGTGGGTTTGGGAAATTCAATGTAAAAGATAAAAAATCAAGAAGAGGTCGAAATCCGCAAACTGGGGATGAACTCACTTTGGATGCCAGACGTGTAGTAACTTTTAAGCCATCAGGAATTCTTCGCGACAAAATTAACGCGGCCTGAGCGCTGTCGGCTGTTTGTTTACAGTAGTTTTTATCTTTGAACCTGTATTGATCCCTAATAAGTGGCAATCAATACAGGTTTTTTTTATTCACCTTCTCACGGAACAATGATTTAGTTTCACTATAATTCGATCATTCTGCCTCTCCCACATTGCTATGCTGCCTCAGCCGTCATTTGAAACTATCAGAATTAATAAAATTGAAATTTCAGACGAATGGAATATCCATCCATTTCTGTCATCAGAATTATCCCCAAGGATCAAATCGTCTGTAAAAACTTTTGGTCTAATACACCCACCTATAGTTCTTAAAATTTCGACAAATCAGTATCAGTTGATCTCGGGGCATACTCGTTTATCAATATTTCGTAAGATCTTTGTTGATGAAAAAAATATTACTGTATTAGTTCTTAATAAAAGAATCATCCCCAGATATATACTCTCCTATATTTTAGAAGATCAATTGCTATCCGGCACTATTTCCCCCATGGAAAAAGCTTATTTTTTTCACATCACCTTAAAGTATACTGCCATTGAAGAGGCAGCCGCCTTATTCTCACCATTCCTTTACCAGAAACTACAGCCTCACTCAATCAACAAGATACTGCTTCTTTTGGATTTAGAACCAGAACTTAAAATTGACGTTCACAATGGTACAATCGGAGAAAAGCTCGCACTGGAATTGCTTCTACTTTCTACAGAAGACAGACTAGCATTACATGCCATTATTCAAAAATTAGGGTTGGGCGGGGGAAAACAAAAAAGATTTTTTGCACTATGCAAAGACTTGGCACGAGGTCAGGGAAAAACCATAAAACAACTGCTTTATGAAGCTGACTTTCAGAATATCCTTAATCATCCTGAAATGAATAATCCGCAAAAATCATCGAATCTATTCTCAATATTACAAAAAAAATTGTTTCCACAGAGTAATGCTGCAGAGGAACAATTTCTAAGCATCGTTAGTCAGATGGAGCTGCCAGCATCCTGTTCAATCAACCACAGTCAGTCATTTGAAAAAAATGAGGTCTCCGTAGTTCTTAATTTCGAAAACCTGTCAGCAGTAGAGCAACGATTAACTGCTATTAAACAATTAGTGGAGAACTAAAGCTCTATTTGCTTTTTTTAAAAATTATTCAAAACAACTGATCAATCCAGTCAAATCCCCCTGGATCAAAACGTCATCGCCATATCGTCTGTAATTGACATTCTGCAGTTTGGGGGCACTGTCACGATCTTTTATGGGTAAATGGCTCAACAAAGATGTTCCTTCCGACCCACCAAACAATGGAGCTATAAAAAGCATTACCCTATCCACCAGACATCTTCTAAGAAAGCTCGAATGAACAGCCGCCCCTCCTTCAACCAGAAGGGAACAAATCCCCATTTCACCAAGATGATCCAGCACATTACTAAGATCTAATCCTCCTTCTTTGTCTGTGCCTATAGTTTGAACAAGTACACCATCAATTTGCAAAAACTTTTCAATACTATCTTTAGGTGCAGAGTGTGAACAAAAAACAATTGTAGGAGCAGACGATTGAAGGTGAAATATCTTTGATCCTGTAGAAGTTTGTAATGAACTGTCGAGGATTACTCGAAGTGGATCCCTTCCATTTGTCACAAGTCGTGTTGTAAGAGATGGATTGTCAGCGACAACTGTATTTCGACCAACCAGAATAGCATCAAAACTATTACGTAATCCGTGAAGTTTTTTTAAACTTTCTGCTCCTGTCATCTTCCCGGCTGTTCCGGCCTGGTAGTTCAATTTTCCATCAAGACTAATACCCGCTTTCATAACAACAAAGGGTCGCCCCGTAGTGATATATTTTATAAAAGGACGATTAAGTTCCTGGCAATCCCGTTCAAGAATTCCGCTCAAAACCTCTATGCCTTTTTCTCTTAAAAAAGAGTTCCCACTTCCATTAACCAGTGGGTTAGGATCCTCCATCCCGACAACCACGCGTCTTATACCTGCCTTGTACAAAGCATGGCTACATGGAGCTGTCTTACCTGTATGGTTGCAGGGTTCTAGAGTTACGTAAATAGTTGCGCCACTGGCTTTGTCACCTGCTTTGCGTAATGCATGAATTTCAGCGTGAGGAGTCCCTGCTTTTTTATGATA
>JALTGJ010000395.1 GCA_027077185.1 Spirochaetales bacterium
CCACCTTAATTTCAATAACATCCAGCCCTCCCTCTCTATCCATTATAATCTGGAAATGAGGCTCAACCCCCTCTATTTCAAATAGAAGTGATTCAATCTGGGAGGGAAACAAATTATTACCGTCAACGATCATCATGTCATCACTCCGGCCTGAAATACGATTAATACGTCTTGTTGTCCTGCCACATCCACATTCACCTTCAATAATACTGGAAATATCGCCTGTTCGGTAGCGGATAAGAGGAAAACCCTGTTTTGTAATTGTTGTAAAAACAAGCTCCCCCTCTTTACCATTATCTAAAACTTCCAGACTTAGCGGATCAATTACCTCAACAATAAAATGATCTTCATTAACATGCAGACCATTATGCTCCCGGCATTCAAAAGCAACACCCGGGCCGATAATTTCGCTTAAGCCATAGTTGTCAAATGATTTAATTTTAAGCCTGGATTCAATTTCCACCCGCATTTTTTCACTCCAGGGCTCAGATCCAAACAAGCCTGCGGAAAGGTTTAGATTACCAGGATCAATTCCATGTTCTTCCAGAACAGAAATAATATGAAGCGCATAACCAGGGGTGGAAACAAGTGCTGAACTCCGGTAATCCTTCATAATTTGAATTTGCTTCATAACTTCTTCACCGGAAGCTGGTATTACAGAAGCGCCAATCTGCTCAGCTCCATAATGAAAGCCCAACCCTCCTGTAGACTGGGAATAGTTAAATGCAATTTGTACAAGATCCTTTTCACTCAGACCTGCAGCACTAAGAATTCTGGCAACAAGGGACGACCATATTTTAATATCATTCCTGGTATATCCAACAACAATAGGGGTTCCTGTAGTTCCAGAAGTTGAATGTATTCTAACAATATCCCGAAGAGGAACTGCAAATGCCTCATAGGGATAACTTTTCCTTAAATCATCTTTTGTAGTAAAGGGAAGTGATGACAAATCACGGACAGAACGAACAGCTGAAATATCGATACCTTTTTCATCATAAAGGGTTTTATAAAACAATACATTTCTATAAACCCTGTTTAAAGTTACCTGAAGTCTCTCAACCTGAAGCTGCTCAAGATCCTCCCTGAGCATTGTCTCATACTCTTTTGAATATATCACTTTTACCTCCCTGTATTAATCAGTAAAGTTTTTATAATCCCGTCCAAGATATGCCCGCTTGACATCTTCATTATCCAGTAATTCTTCAGCACTTCCCTCTAAAATCAACGAACCTGTCTCCATAACATATCCTCTATCTGCTATCTCCAGTGCAGCCCTGGCATTTTGCTCTACAATCAATACTGTTTTACCATTATCACGTAATTGTACTACTATTCTAAGAATATCTTTGACAATTAGCGGAGCAAGTCCCATAGAGGGCTCATCCATAAGAAGAAGATCAGGTTCTGACATTAATGCCCTGCCGATTGCGACCATCTGCTGTTCACCACCGGACAGCGTTCCAGCCATCTGGGTACTGCGTTCTTCCAAAACAGGAAACATAGAATATATATTCTGTAAATTTTCAGCTGCCTTTTTATTTTCTCTTTTTCTGTAGAGGGTATATGCTCCCAATATTAAATTTTCCCTGACTGTCATTGAAGGGTACAACTGACGACCCTCAGGTACAAGGGCACAACCATTTTTGACAATAAAATCAGGAAAAGATCCGGTAATATTAATGCCCTGCAGTAAAATTTCGCCATGAGAAGGTTTTACAAGAGAAACAAGTGTATTCAAAAGGGTGGATTTGCCGGCACCGTTTGCACCGATTATTGTTACAATTTCACCCTTTTTAACATGAAGACTAAGGCCCTTAAGAACTTTAAGTTTACCATAGCCGGATTCCAAATTCCGAATTTTAAGCATTCTCCCCACCCAGATAGATACGAATAACATCTTCATTTTTCTGAATTTCAAAAGGTATCCCATCTGCAATTTTCTGACCAAAGTTTAAAACAATAATTTCATCTGAAATATCCATGACAAGAGACATATCATGCTCAACCAGTAGAATAGTTCTTCCCTGATCCCTCAGTTTTACAATTCTTTCTGCCAGTTCTGCCGTTTCATGCATATTCAGTCCAGCTGCAGGTTCGTCCAGAAGAAGCATAGAAGGATCTGAGGCAAGAGCTCTGGCAAGCTCAACTGCCCTTTGATTACCAAATGAAAGATTTCCAACTTCAGTATCTTTTATATTAATAATATTCAGCCATTCCATAATGGGAAACACTTTTTCCCTTGCAAGTTTTTCTTCTTTACGACTTTTGACGGAAGACAGCATTCCGGAAATAAATCCAGCCCTGCCCTTCGAATGCCAACCTAAAAGAATATTATCCAGGACAGAAAGATGATTACTCAGTTTTAAATTCTGAAAGGTTCTAAGCACACCCTCCCGGGCAATCTGAAAGGGTTTTAATCCGGTTAATAGTTTTCCATCAAAAAAAACCTGACCGGTACTGGGAGCAAATGATCCTGTAATCATATTAAACATTGTTGTTTTCCCTGCACCATTGGGACCTATAACTGATTTTATTATCCCTTTTCTGACATTAAAAGAAACATTGTCTACTGCTTTCACACCGCCAAAATTTTTTGCCAGATTCTTTATTTGAAGTCGTATATCCAAAGAAGTATTATTTACAGACAACTATTCCCTCCCCGGATCTTTTCTAAATTTCTTTTTTATAAACATTTTTCTACTTACATTTTTTAAAAAAGCCAGGATACTGTCAAGTAAAGATACCCTTATTAATCCATCCGGCATAAACATCATTATTACAACCAGAATTACACCAAAAACAGCATCATCAAAATGCCCAAAGACACCCCTAAGGGACAAAAAGTTAAGAATAAGCCCCATAACAAGGGTACCCCAGATATTAGCCATACCGCCAACGGCAACTATAACAACATACCGTACCGACTTGCTTACACTAGCTTCTGACGGTCCTATACCACCATTATAATGTGTTAAAAGAACCCCGGCTACAGCAGCAAATACCGCTCCAATGACAAATATTATAACTTTATACCTGGAAGTATTAACACCCATGGCATTGGCTGCATCTTCACTTCCATGAAGAGACCGCAAAGCCCTTCCTACTCTGGAATTAATTAAATTGATCATTAGCAACAATCCCAGAATAACTACCACCCAGGCAATATAATAGTTACTTACTCTGGAACTAAAATCCCCACTTATTTCTAGTCCTGGGAAAACAGGAAAAGACGGAATATTTGAAATTCCATCAGCCTCTCCAAAAATTCCGGTACCAAGCACAATCCTGTATATTATAATTCCAAAACCCATAGTTGCCATAGCCAGATAATGTCCCCTAAGACGAAGAACGGGAACAGCCAGACCATATGCAAGAATCCCTGCAATAAAAACTGCAGCAAGGAAAGAGATCCAGGGCGCCAGATAAATAATTGTATCTCCATATAGAGTATTACCTGAAATTAGTAATCCAAGACTATCCAGTATCTTAAACAAGGGCGTGCCAATATATTCACTAAAATTAATAGTAGAAAGAACAGCAGTAGCATATCCTCCTATAGCAAAAAATCCTGCCTGCCCCAGAGATATCTGCCCTGCATATCCCATTACCATACAAAGCCCAATAGCGACCAAAACATAATAAGCAGACATTGTAAGCTGAGTAAGAAGGTAGGCTGTACCGCTTATAAGAGTTAAAATCTGGATAATCACGATTACAGTAGAAAGGACAATTAATGGACCATATCTTTTCATCTAAAAATCCTTCAAAGAAGCAGCCTGTCTGGAACCGAAGATACCGCTGGGTTTTACCAATAGTATAATTAAAAGAATAATAACAGCAATTACATCTTTGTATGCCATGGGGAGAATACTTATACTGAATGACTCTATAAGACCAAGCAGAAGACCTGCTCCCACAGCTGCTATAGGATTCCCAAGGCCCCCGAGTATTGCAACAATAAAACCCTTAATAGCCAGATCTGTTCCCATTGCATAATGGGTCTGGGTAAGAGGAGAAACTACACAACCCCCAAGAGCACCAATTCCCGCAGATAAAACAAAGGAAAGGTTTATCATGGTATTTGTTCTTATTCCACACAACCTGGCGGCTTTTGGATTCTCAGAGCAGGCTCTCATTGCCTGCCCTGTAAGTGTAAACTTGAAAAATAGGAATAACCCGACTACAATTACAACTGTAAACCCCAAAATCCAAATTACCTGTGGAGAAATTCTTGCACCAAAAATATTTACCGATGAAATTTCTGTTCCTGTAAAAAAGGGAAGAGCACGAATCTGCTCGTCCCAAACATAAAGAGCAGCTTCTCTAAGTAAAATGGATATACCAATAGTAACAACAACCATACCAAGGACTGAACTTTTTCTCATTCTGCGAATAAAAATAAATTCAATTAGTGACCCAATTACCGCTGTTACTAAAACAGCAATTATTATTGCAAACAAGAGAGGCATATATCCGGATAAAGTAAACGAAATCATACCTCCCAGCATTACAAATTCACCCTGAGCAAAGTTTATAATTCCAGTTGTATTGTAAATAATATTATATCCTATTGCTACAAAGGCATATATGCTTCCTACAGTTATACCTGCAAATATATATTGGAGAATTTGTTCAAAACTCATTACTTTCCTTCAAAAAAGAAATTTGGACAGGAGGCAGGAAAAAGGTAGTCATATAATATTTTAAACTCTACTATCTTCCCGTCTCCATTCTTCTATTTAAGTAAATCAAACTGACCATCTTTAACTGTCAGCATTTCCAGAGAATCCATTCCAAGTCCATTGTGGTCTGAAGCAGAAAAACTAAACACACCTCCGGTTCCCGGAAAACCCTTTATAGATTCCAGGGCATCACGTATTTCAGTTCTGTCAGCGCTGTTAGATTTTTTTATAGCTTCCACAACCAGCATAATAGCATCATAGGCATGGCCGCCAAAGGTACTTACAGCCTCACCATATTTTGATTCATATGCTGTCTTATATGCAACAAGAGTCGCTTTCTGTGGATTACTGTCAGAAAGCTTATCTGCAACAAGCAGGCGTCCTGCAGGAAAAATAATTCCTTCTGCAGCTTCTCCTGCAGCTTCTACATATTTTATGTTTCCAAATCCATGACTTTGGAAAAGTGGTACATCCATACCTAACTGTTTCATATTTTTAGGAACTATTGACTGAGCGGGGACAATAGACCAGTTGACTACAGCATCAACATTTTGCGCTTTAAGTTTTGTCAATAAGGCTGTAAGATCTGTTGCCGCCCTGTCATAAGTCTCTGCTATAGCTATTTCAATTCCAAAATCCGGAGCATACTTCTCCAGCTGTGCCTTCCCTGCATTTCCAAATCCTGAATTTGCCGCAACAACACCAATCCTTTTTATACCCACAGACTGCATAGTTGAAAATATCCACTTTGCTACATAACTGTCTTTTTGGGGGGTTTTAAACACATATGAAGCTATCGGATTAACAATTGCTTCTGCCGCGCCTGCAGAAACAAGGGGTACTTTATAGGATTCACATAAATCTTTAATCTGCATTGTTTCACCACTAGTGGAAGGTCCTATTATTGCCGAGACCTGATCTTCCTCAATCAACTGCTTGGCAAAAGAAATTGCTTTCTCCGGATTCGCAGCCGAATCTTTTATTATAAGTTCAATTTGTTTCCCATTAACCCCGCCATTGGCATTTATTTCCTCAACAACCATTTCTGCTGTTTTTGCCTCCGGAGCACCTAGAAATGAAGCTCCCCCTGTAACTGCAAAAATAGCACCAATTTTAACGGTACCTTCCTGTTTTTTGGCACAGGAGTAAAATAATACCGAAACTATTGTAACCATAAGTAATAAAACCGTAAATTTCTTTTTCATCCAATCCTCCATTTAATTAAAACCGACTGGATAGTCATTTTTCTGACCAGACAGTCGGTTAAACATATACCAAGAGAACAGAACAGTCAAGAAAAATAAATTAAATCAGCCAGAGTTAACCTGGAGGTCCTTTTTGACATTTTCCATCAGAACTTCAATACCATTGACCAGAGAATTAACATATTCATTTATATCAGAAATTTCTGTTTCGGGTATCCTGAACCCTATTGCACCGGGATGACCACCACCATTACTAATACTAAACTCTTTGAGAATAGTTCGCAGATCAAGGATTTTATAGGAATGGCTTCTTCTAACCCTAAATTGTATAAGATTGGAATCTTTCTGATCATCATAATAAACCACAAGACTAAGCAAATGACTGTATTCAGCCAGGAAATCTGCAGCATATCTGGCTACGGAAACAAGTGTTTCGTGACCAAACTTCATTCTCAGTGTTTTTATAACTTCCCGGGTTACAATAACTGTTCCTATTTTTGGAGAAAGATTAACTTTCTGTTCCATAATTATGGAAAAACACTCATCCTCTTCCCTGGAGAGCTGTTGAAGTGCACTAAAAACCTCATCCATAGTAGAAAAATTTCCTGAAAATTTATGAGTTTTATTTGTCAGCATTTCTTCAAACATTGAACTAAATAAGCCATAGAACCATTTTTCCCGTCTGGTTTTAAGATACTTACCCATTTTTGAATCACCTATAATACCTGTCAAGACAGTTAAAACAAAATTCCTGGAAAATATATCCTGCATATTATATTTATTAATTAGATTCTGATTATTCTTCAATTTAAAAGCCAGCATTCCTACAAGTTCACTTGCAGAAGAAGCTTCATCAACAAAACAATAGCCCTTATCACCAATATATCCACTATCTGCTTCCAAATGATGATCAATTTCAATTTTAAGAAGATCTTTTCTTTTATATATCTCTGCTGAACCCTTAAAAACTTCTCTCATATCAGGTTTGGGTGTGTCCATAAAAAAGATTGTAGAGATATTATCAGGAATATTCTTATTGTTATTAATTAGCCCGATAGCATTATATCTGCAAATATTAAGCAAATACTTATAATTATCATTTATTTTTTCCGGAATAAGAACATAAACAGTCTTTGAAAATTTACTTAAAAGCAAACCTACAGCAATCATTGAAGAAATACAGTCTTCATCAGGATGAATATGTCCCATTACCATAAAAAAATCACGTTTATTGACAGCTGCTAATATATTTTCAATAATTAAATTTCTTTTTGAGATTCTTTTAATTTTAGTTTTTCCTGCACTATAATTTACCATGCATAAA
>JALTGJ010000396.1 GCA_027077185.1 Spirochaetales bacterium
GTAGTTCTGTAATTGCCTGAATAATAACTCTTTTAATTTCATCTTTTTCAACAATGATATCAGGATTAAGACTGGAAGGGGACTCTATACTGTCTACAATAGATACTTTATCGTTATCATCCCCGGTATACCATACATCATTCAGAGACAAAATAGATGTCCCGCTGATTTTCATCATTGTCTTTTGGAATTCCTTTGTGGTCATACGCATCTCATTTGCAAGCTCCTGATCACTTGCAGCCCGTCCCAGAGAAGATTCAAGACGATGTATGGTATCTTCTATTTCTCTGGTCTTTTGCCTTACAGATCTTGGGACCCAGTCAATAGAACGAAGTTCATCAAAAATGGCCCCTCTAATTCTGGTTACAGCATAGGTTTTAAACTTTACATGCTTATCAGGATCAAATTTTTTGATTGCATCAAAAAGACCAAAAACACCAAATCCAACAAGGTCATCAAATTCAACATTGTGAGGCATTCCCATCGCAACCTTACCTGCAACATACTTTACCAGAGGTGCATACTGTTTAACAAACATATCCCTTATTTTAGGATCCCTGCTATCTTTAAAGAGCACCCAAAGTTCTTCTTCGGACTTATCCTGTAAAAGTTCATCTGCCATCATTATCCTTCCTGATCTTTTTTAACCATGGTTCGCAGAGCTTTGGCCACTAATTCAGGATCTTGCTCTTCACCCATTATATCTAAAGTAACTGTCCCGGAAGTACCGGAACTGTCTAAATCTTCTGCACTGTTAAAAGAATTTGAAAACACACCCATATCCGGAAGAACATCAATATTCGCTGGAATATGATTGCCTTCTGCAGCTTCATCCTCTTCAGATGTTGATTCTGAAATTTCATCAACCAGAGCACTTTTAGCTTCAGCTCCAGTTTCTGAATCTAAATCTGGATTATCTACCGGCTCCATCTCCACTGCAAATTCCTCTTTATCACTGCCAATTGATATATCAATTTGCGGTTTCCCATTAACAGGTTGCTCCTGCTTCTGAGACAAATTTTCATCAGAAACCAAAGCTGTTGCAGCATAGGTTTCAAATAATTCAGGTAGGAATTTCCTAAGCAAAATAGAAATTCCATAACCGATCCCTGCAAAAAGAATCGCTCCTATTATAGCACGAATTATTATAATTCCAAAACCAACAGATCCAATTAAACCGGAGATCAATGAAAATAAAAATGCAAGAGTCGCAATTACAGCAATCATTTTCCAATCTTTCATTTACAAAAACTCCGTATATAGATTACGATAATAGCCAGAAGCCGTCAAGTTAAGTTTTTTACAAGCTATTTACGCTATTCCTCATTTACGACTTCCCCACAAGGCGGCTTAAAAATTTCTTTAACCCTCCACCTTCTTTATACTCAACTTTTTCCAAACGGCTTACTATATGCTTAATACACACAGAAGCCTTTGAATCAGGGTCAACTATCATAAAAGGCTTCTGTTTAAGAATGGCCTGGGAAACCTGGGGATCATCATAGACATAACCAAGATAATCAACCTTTAGATTTAAAAACTGACTGGCAATATTAATAACCCGTTCAGATACTTTTTTCCCTTCGGTAACACTTTTTACTCTGTTAACAATAAGTTTAATGCCAAGATTCATATTATCCACTTCTGTAGCAATTATCTTTATAATTCCATACGCATCTGTAATAGCTGTAGGCTCAGGTGTTGTAACAATTACCGCATCATCAGCTGCAGCAATAAAATCCAGGACATTACTGGAAACACCTGCACTGGTATCTATTATTATAACATCAACAGCTTCCATATTGGAAATTTCTTCAATAAAATGATCTCTTTCACTATCAGATAAATTTGCTATTTTCGAAAAACCGGAAGCCCCTGCAACAATCTGAATTCCAAAATCAGTATCAATAATAATATCTTTCATTTTCTTTTTCTGTCTTATTAAATGGTATAAATTATATTTTGGAATAATTCCCATAGCAACATTTACATTGGCCAACCCTAAATCAGCATCCATTACAAGTACTTTTTTACCAAGCTGGGCATAGGCAATTGCAATATTTATTGACATATTGGTTTTACCAACCCCCCCTTTACCGCTTGAAACTGCAATTACCCTGGTTTTTGAATTTCCAATACTGTTTTCATTTCTTGATCTCATTATTTCTCTTAGCTGCTCAGCCTGATCAGTCATGATACACTCCCAAATATCTTATACCTCAAACTATTTTTTTATTAGTTGAGGACATTTTTTTATTTTCCTGCTACTGTCAAATATCCTGTGTTAAGACCTTCGACAGTGCGTATTAATCTTGTAGCTGTTACCTCTTCAATATCCTGAGGAACAACCTGACCATCCGTAAGATATGTCAAAGACTTGTTGTTTTCTGACAGCACAGAAATTATATTTCCAATACGCATGGTTTCATCAAGTTTTGTTAATATAATGGATTTATAATTAAAGGGTTCAAATTGCCTTAAAATTTCTTTAACATCTGATATTTTTGTAGTTGCGCTCATTGCGAGATATACTTCCGAATTAGTACCACAGGCATCAAGCATCTCTCTCATTTCGGCAAGTTTCATATAATCTTTGGGACTTTTACCAATTGTATCAACCAGAATAAGATCTGCATCCTGAAATAAATTGATTTTTTGTTCCAGTTCCTTATAGTTTTCAACACATGCCACCGGAATACCCATAATTTCACCATAAGTTTCTATTTGTTTTTTTGCTCCGATTCTATAATTATCAATTGTTATCATTCTAACAGATTTTGTATACTTACTTTGAGAACTAAACCCGTGTGTTGCTGCCAATTTTGCAATTGTTGTAGTCTTACCAACACCTGTAGGACCAACCAGAATTACAACTTTTGATCTGTTAAAATCTTCAGCACTGCTAATTTTTATACTTTCCCCAATCCAGTCAGTTACTGTCTGTTTTACCAGATTAAGATTTTCCAGTTCATCTATTGTTAAACTGCGTTTCAAGCGGTCAGAAATAGCCTGAATATAGGAAAAAGAAAATTCATTCTCTGACAGAATTTTTTCTATAGTCTCTATGGAACCATGTTTTTTTTCAGCTCCGCTAATACTTAAATCTATGTGCTCCTTTAAAGACTGCACTTCATTTAATACAGTTTGAATAGTTTTTTCATTACTAACTGTTTCAAGAATCTTTCTTTTTTCATCCTCAAGATTCAACTTCTTTCTTTTATTATTATTATCTGAAAGATATCCGCTCATCTCTATCCCTTCTTTTGTGAACATTCCAAGAACACCACCAATGCGAACAGATCTCCGGGTAAGAATTTTTGCACGTCCCCCATACTTTGCACTAATTTTATCCATTGCTTCTCTATAATTTGAAGCTATTTCTGTAAAGTATTCCATATATTCTCCTATAGAAATGATAACAATAGAGTTATATAAGGTTTAATTACTGTCCCCGTAACCATTTTATCATTCTCCCCCTAAACTGCGGTACTTTCCTTAATATTTTCCAGTGATATCTCACCAATTCCTTCTGTTATTATTTCAGAAGCAATCTCAGGCACTGACAATACTATTAGTTCCGGAATATCTCTTACTGTACTTCGCTTAACAAGAATCCTTGCAGCTTCTGAACAAAGAATAACAGGTAAATTCCCAATTGTCTGAGCCCTATGAACAGCATTCGAAACAGCAGTAATCCACTTTCTGTGATCTGCCGGATCAAGTGCAGCAACAGGTCCACCTGCTGTATCCAGTCGTGATTCAATAATTAATTGCTCTAAGTCCGGAGCAATGGTAAGAACCTTAAGAACTTTATCATCATTCACATATTGCAGACATATTTGTCTTCCAAGGGTTTGCCTCACTTTTTCTATCAAAAAACTTATCTCTTTTGAAACTACACCATAATCAGCCATAGTTTCAAGAATAGGAATCATATTCCGTATAGAAACCTGTTCCAACAATAAACCCTGCAGGACCTTTTGAACCTCTCCAAGAGTAAGGGCCTTTGTTACTTCCTCTACAACAGCAGAATAATCATTCTTTAAGGTATCAAGAATTTTTTTGACTTCCTGACGTCCAAGCATTTCATGAGAGTGTTTTTTAATTATTTCTGTTAAATGAGTTGCAATTATTGATGGAGCATCAACAACAGTGTAACCTCTCCTTTCGGCCAATTCTCTCTGATCTTCTCCTATCCAGAGAGCAGGAAGACCAAAAGCAGGATCAATTGTTTTCTCACCCTGAATTTCCTCTTCCACAGTACCCGGATTAATTGCAAGAAAATGTGCAATTCGAATTAGTCCCTTTCCTATAGATACACCGGTAATTTTAATACTGTATTCACTGGGCTCAAGGCGCATATTGTCAATTATTCTTATTCGGGGAACAACAAGTCCAAGTTCCAATGCTGATTCCCTCCTGATTCGGGTTATGCGGTCAAGAAGTTCTGCACCCTGTTCCTTATCTACAAGAGGAATCAATCCATATCCTAATTCAAGAGAAAGAGGATCAAGAGGAACCACAGGTGAAATTTCAGCTGGAGCTTCCTGTTCTGACTCAAGCTCAGAAGAAGAACTGTCCAATGAACTCTGTTTTTTTTCATTCGATGATAATCTGAATGCAAGGTATGCAGTAATTAAGCTCATTGGTATAAGAATATACCAGGGAAAGCCCGGCAAAATTCCAAGCAGAAACATAAAAACAGCACCCACCCAGTAAACCCTGGACTGCTGAGTAAATTGTTTTGATATTTCCATACCAAATGTTCCATCAGAGATAGCACGGGTTACGATTAGCCCTGTTGCTGTAGAAATTAACAACGCAGGAAACTGTGTTATTAGACCGTCACCAACACTTAAAGAGACATAAGTCGTTAATGCAGACCCAATTGATTCTCCATGGATGGTAGTGCCTACAATTATTCCTCCAATAACATTTATTATTGTTATTAGAATTCCTACCTTTACATTCCCGGAGATAAATTTTGAGGCACCATCCATAGCGCCGTAAAAATCAACTTCATTCTGAAGTTCATTCTTTCTATCTGCAGCTTCCTCTTCTGTAAGAGCACCGGAATTATATGCATTATCTATAGTCATCTGTTTACCGGGCAACGCATCCAGAGTAAACCTTGCAGCAACTTCAGCAACTCTTGTAGCACCCTTTGTTATAACTATAAACTGAACAGCTATTAGAATTATAAAAATTATAAATCCAATAACAAGGCCCTCTGTTCCGGTTGTTCCGACAACAAAAGAAGCAAAAGACCTTACAATTTTTCCATCAAATTCAGCACCCTTGGAAAGGATCAATCTGGTGGAACTGACATTTAATGCAAGACCGAAAACTGTGGTAATAAGCAGCAAAGTAGGAAAAACAGAAAAATCGAGAGGCTTTGTTGTATAGAGAACAATCAGAATCATTATTAAACTGATCATTAAATTGAGGGACATAAATAAATCCAGTAAAACTGTCGGCAGAGGAATTATCAGCATTCCAATAATTACAATTACACCAATAGCTACAAGTATATCACTCCTGCCCCCTACAGGTTTCTTAACCGATAAGTCAGACAAAATGCACCACCCTTATTACAATCATGAAACCTCCTGCTTTTTCCCATCCATCTGATAAATCTCAGCAAAAACAATAGCCATAACCTGGTAATATTCTTCAGGAATTACTTCACCTATCTCAACTTCTGCAAACAAACCACGTGCCAGAGGCTTATTTTCGACAATAGGGACATCGTTCTCCCGGGCTATTTTTTTTATACTCTGGGCCATATTATCCTGTCCCTTTGCGATTACTACAGGAGCAATCATGGAATCCCTTGCCCATTCCATTCCCACTGCAAAGTGAGTAGGATTCGTTATTATAACATCAGCTTCAGGTACTTTTTGAAGCATATTCTGTGTCATTATTTCCCTCATACGTTCCCGCAGTCTATTTCGAACAAGTGGATCCCCTTCTGTTGTTTTCCTTTCCTCTTTTACTTCCTGCTTTGTCATCTTAAGAGATTCCTTATGCTTCTGCCTTTGAAAAAAATAATCAGGAATAGCTAATAGCAGCATTGCCATAGATGCTTCGATAAGAATTTTAAAGGAAATTACAGTGACTGTACTAAAGGAGTAGGAAAACCCGGATTCTAAAAAACCAATCATATTCCCAAGCTCTTTCCGTATATTAATGTATGCTATAACACTTATAATAGCCACCTTAAACAGTGATTTACCCAGATTAAACAGAGCCTCAGTTGAAACAAATGATTTTTGAAGGAACTTAATAATATTAGGGCTTATTTTATTTAAGTCCGGTGTAATTGGTTTAACAGAGAACAGAAAGCCAACCTGCATTACATTTGATACAAAAGCTGCAATAAATGCAATAAGAGCTATAGGACCGACAAGTTTAATTAAATAAAGTGAAAAGGCTTTTACAATTCTACCCTCTCCCAAAATGTTGGATTCAACTGATATTGAGAGAAAATAATGCATCATTTCACTCATTTGTTTAAGCATATAGGGACCAAGGATACCAATTGCAATTATAGGAAAAAGAAGAACAATTGCAGATGTAAATTCCGAACTTTTTGCAACCTTTCCCTCTTCCCTGGATTTCCTGATTTTCTGTTCTGTAGGATCTTCTGTCCGGCCTTCATCTTCTGCGGCAAACCACTGAATATCAATATTAAATTCGGATTTTTCCAGAGGGATATAGTCTTGCAGCCACCATGGATAAATAGAAGCATTATCCATTACAGTCCCCC
Source organism: Spirochaetales bacterium (assembly GCA_027077185.1). The sequence continues at coordinate 6,770 of JALTGJ010000396.1, forward strand.
TCCTGACAAAACTTTAAGAAAGTTCAAAAGTTCATAGAAGCTTGAATCAATTACTCTGTTAAAGGCTTCCAAAAGAAAGGGCATAGCCAGAAATAACATTAAAAAAGCCATGGAAATTTTAATTGGAAAGCCCAGCATAAGAAGATTCATCTGAGGAGCCGCCTTGGCGAGTAAACCCATGGATACAGATATTAGCAGGAGCACTCCCAAAATAGGGAAAGCAATTATTAAAGCCTGTTCAAAAAGAATTGTCATACTTCGAAGTATTAAGTTAAGAATTGGTTCCCGGACATTTACCAGATCAACAGCCTTAACAGCTTCAAAAGACCTAAGAACACCCATTAGAAATATTTTCTGAAATCCACCGACAAGAACAAAAATAAACATAGCCATTAGATTAATAAACTGACCCATTAGCGGTATCTGAA
>JALTGJ010000397.1 GCA_027077185.1 Spirochaetales bacterium
AATTGGATTTATTGTTGGTGGTAAAATATATGAAAACATCAAGGATTATATTGATGATCTTCCCGATGAGCAGTTCTACGAGTACAAGAAGGGCAGAAAGTCATGGTATTACTGCGAATTTGCAGATAAAAGGAAAACCTGGAAACGATTTTGGCGTACCGTTTACGCAAAACCAATTACTGAAGATGATGGACAGATTCTTCTTGAATATGACCGCCCTGAAAATATTATCTACACAAATATTGGAATGAAAAACGAAATTACAAGTTCTATCTTAGCTTTACGAGGTAAAGGTGAAACAGAAATAAGTCCCCAGGCAATTATTGAATCCTACCATTTCAGAGCACGGGATGAATTGGTTAACAGAGCATTTAAAGATTTTGGAACAGAGCATATTCCCTTTAAACGATTCACTTCTAATGCTGCATACTACTACCCTAAAATCCCATAAATGTTAGTAACGAGGAATCTACCATACACTTAAATCGTTAATATATCTATAGTTATGCAGGGAAAAAGGCTTGACATATGAGAAAAACCTAGTATAATTATAACCATGTCATATACAATAGAACAAAAGGTGAAAAACCATATTTATTTGTATCAGGTAGAAAGTTACTGGGATAAAGAAAAAAAACAGTCCCGGCAAAAACGTATCTATCTTGGGAAGAAAGATCCTTTGACCGGAGAAGTTCTCAAAGAAAAAAATATGTATGCGGCATGGGATAATGGACATACATATTTGCTGCAGGCAATTGCAAAGAAAATAGGTCTGACAGCGGAGCTCAAAAAAGCTTTTCCTAAAAAATGGAATAAAATCCTTACCCTTGCATTTTTCAAAACGATTGAGGGAAAACCTTTTTATCTATGCAAGGATTGGCTGGGAACTGTTGAGTTAAATGAGAAACCGGAACTTTCTTCTCAACACATCAGTGTACTTTTAAGAGAGCTTTCAGGAGAGAAAGATTCAATATTTCAGTTCTTCACCACATGGACAAAACGACAAAAGGATGCTAATCGTTTTATTGTTTTTGATATTACTTCTGTCTCTTCCTATAGCAAAGGAATTGATTTTGTAGAATGGGGGTACAATAGAGATAAGGAGTCGTTGACCCAAGTGAACCTTGGAGTAATTTTTGGAAGACCTGTTGACCTGCCTCTCTTCTATTCACTGTATCCTGGAAGTATTCACGATGTATCGACACTCACTAATATAATTACGGAACTTGGAGTACTGTCTCTTGATTCGACAACGTTTGTTCTGGATAAAGGGTTTTACAGTGCTGCAAATCTATCCCGAATGTCCGAAATCAAGCATATAATTCCTTTACCAGTAAGAACTAACAAAGAGAAGGAGTTGGTAGAAAAATATCAGCACCATCTCCGCTCCTCTAAATATGCATTCAACTTTAATCAGCATGTGCAGTATTGTGCTGAGGATAGTATTTCAATTGCTAATACAAATTACCATGCTTATGTATACTTAAATGAAAAGAAGCAAGTAGAGCAACGGGAAAAGTTTCTAAAATCTATTATGGAGTGTGAACAATATCTGATAGATACGGGGTTCAGAAAAAAGAAAGATTTTAATGATTTTTTTAAAGAGAGAAAACCGGACCTTATAAAATATTTTGTTCTTCAAAAAACAGGAACAAAATATATTATCCTGCGGGATAATACAGAGATCGACAAAACCCTTTCACGTATGGGAATATTTGTACTTCTGACTAATACTGAATTAGATAGTGAAGAAGTTCTGCGCCTCTATAGAGAAAAAGATGGTGTGGAGAAATGCTTCGATTCATTAAAAAATAATTTGTCATTGAAACGACTTCGAATACATTCACAGGAAGCACTGGAAGGATTATTATTTATTGAGTTTATTGCACTTATACTCTATTCGTATCTAAGTAAAGTTTTAAGGGAAACAGGCATGAACAAAACCTTATCAATTCCTGAAGTATTATTTGAATTGAGAAAAATAAAGAAGATACAATTTGGTAGAAAAAAGACGATCATAAGTGAGATATCCAAGCGGCAACGAAAAATCTTCAAAGCTTTCGATATTTCGCCTTTATAGTAAAACCTAGTTATAACCGTTCTACGGGATTTTAGGATATATCAGTACAGTCCCAATGGAAATGATTTTACAGAAAAAGCTATTACAAAGGATCTGTTTAAGAGTTTAAGAGAAACAGATAAAGAGGGGATGCTTTCTCTTTCCCTGACAAAAAGTAAAAATATTCCAAAATCAATTCTTGATACAGCCGGCTTATGCGAATCTGAGAACATAGATTTTATTCTTTATGGTTTTTTGAAAGTGACAGGTAATTACTATGACTTTGAAGTAAAGCTATACGATCGGGAAG
>JALTGJ010000398.1 GCA_027077185.1 Spirochaetales bacterium
CCTGAAAAATCATAAATTACTGAATTCAGAAATGGATCCGGATAACAATCGAATGATCTACAAGAATTTTATAAATATTGGAATTGCAGTAGATACAGAAAACGGTCTGGTTGTTCCAGTTATAAAAAATACAGATAAACTATCTATAACAGAGATTGCAAATCAGATTCAAATTCTTACTGATAAAGCCCGTGACCGCCAACTTACTTTAGATGATATGAAAGATGGAACCTTTACAATAACTAATTATGGATCCCTGGGAGGTCTTTTTGCTGTTCCTATAATCAATTACCCTCAGGCGGGAATATTGGGTACTGGGCGGATACATCAAAAACCTATAGTTAAAAACAACGAAATAGTTATTGGGAATATTTTGCCTCTTTCTATCTCTGTGGATCATCGAATTGTGGATGGAGGAGAAACTACACGTTTTTTAAATGATGTAAAGGCTTATCTTGAAGATCCGGTAAGTATGTTATTTTGATCGAAAGTGATTCCAGCCTGGTCGGGACTTCGTCCCTGCTCGGCTATGCAACCATAGGAGTTTTTCATGAGTAATGATAAATATGATTTGATTATAATAGGTGCCGGTCCCGGTGGTTATGTTGCAGGGATACGGGCCGGACAGACCGGTCTTAAAACCGCTATTATTGAAAAAGAATATATTGGAGGAATGTGCCTGAACTGGGGTTGTATTCCTACAAAGAGTTTACTGGAAAGTGCAAAATTATTCAGTAAAATAAAATCTGCTGAAAAATTTGGTATAGATGGAATTGGAGATATCTCTTTTAACTGGGAGAAAGCTGTTAAAAGAACTAAACCAATTGTAAAAAAACTTACCAAAGGTGTTGAATACCTTCTTAAAAAAAACGGTGTGGAGATTATTAAGGGATCTGCAGAAATTGTATCAGACAGAATGGTTACAGTTAATAATCGCAGTCTAAAAACTGATAATATTATAATTGCAACAGGTTCAAAACCTGCTGAAATACATTCATTAAAAGCGAATATATTGGATATAGAAAAGATGCTTTTGAAAACAGAGATTCCAAAAAAACTTGCTGTAATTGGATCCGGTTCTGTTGCTGTGGAATTGTGCCAGCTGTTCAAAATGATGGACAGGGATGTTAGTCTTCTAATTAAAGGTAATCAACTAATACCCGGGCTGGATTCCAGTATTGAGACATTTCTTTTTGATAAATTTAAAAAAGAAAAAATTGAAATTATCAAAGATTTTGATTTTAAGGATAATTGCATTCTTGTAAATAATATTATTCTGAAATTTGATATGGTAATAAATGCATCTCTGCGTCAGGCAATTTTGCCGCCTAATTCTCTGAACTTAACAATTGACAGGGGATTTATACAAACTGATAAAAATCTTGAAACCTCAATACCCGGAATTTATGCTGTAGGGGATGTTAACGGGAAAAACTTTTATGCCCATTCAGCATCTGCTCAGGGTCTTGCAGTTGTAAACATAATCCATGGGCTTGAAAATGATATAGACTTTAACAAACATCCTATAAACATTTATACCTATCCGGAAATTGCCCAATTAGGTAAAACTCAGGAAACCTTGGAAAATGAAAATATCAAGTTTAAATCAAGCGAGTTTCCCCTTTCTTCCAATGGGAAGGCTCTGGCGGAAGGAGAAACAGAGGGTTTTTTACGAATACTTTTTGAAGAAAAATACGGGGAGGTTTTGGGAGTTCAAATAGTAGCTTCCAATGCAACAGATCTAATTTCCGAAGCATCAGCTGCCATGCAGATGGAAGCTACTGTTTTTGATGTTGCAAAAACTGTACATGCCCATCCAACAGTTTCTGAAGTTTTTATGGAGGCAGGGTTTTATGCAGCAGGGGAGCCTGTTCACAGGTAATACAATGTACACTGGAATACTATTAAAATAAATAATTTTTGAGGTTGGAATGAGCAGTAAAAAGATAACTTATACACTTCCGGACAGTGTGCTTCTTGACAGTGAGGATTCACGGCTGATGATCTGGCAGCCTGAGTATCCTGTAATAGTAGCTGGTCAAAGTAACAATCCCGAAAAATATGTTTTAATGGAAAAAGCTTTGTTGGATGGAGTTTCTGTAATTAAACGTCCCAGTGGAGGAGAAACCGTTGTACTTACCCCCCGAATGCTTGTCATCTCCCTTGTATTAAAAAGCATAAAACTTCCTGGGTCCAGAGATTTTTTTATAAAAATAAATAATATGCTAATTTCTGTATTAAAAGAATCAGGTCTATCCGGGGTTTGTTATAGAGGGATATCAGACCTTGCTGTTGATGATAAAAAAATTATGGGCTCATCAATTTATCGCAAACGGGGAATGCTTTTTTATCATGCAGTATTGAACTATGGAGAATCTCCTGAGTACATTGCTTCATATCTTAAGCACCCTGTGCGGGAACCTGATTATAGAAAGGGCAGATCACATTCTGAGTTTGTAACAACAATGGAAGCAGCAGGAATAACTGTTTCCATGCCGGATTTAATGATAAAACTAAAAAAAGAACTTGAAGTAATTATGGAGATATAAATCATGCAATCAAAAGTAAAAACCGTAGATGAACACCCAAACAAATATTGTAAATTATGGCCGAATATCCAGAGGGAAGAATTAGAGTCCCCCTTGAGTAATTAGCACACAACTGGTACATCTATATTAAATCAACTATTGATTATATATATTATTACTGATCGAAAGGAGGAATTAAATGTACTTGATTATTATAATTGTATTGCAGTTCCTTCTTCTTGTAATGGCAGTAACTATGCATAGAATTACAAAATACCGTTTACTATGGATTGTTGCTGCTCTGGCATCGGGTATAATGGTAGTTAGAAATATTATATTACTATATTACAATGGGAACCTGCCTAAGGATACATATTTAAGTATTATTATAAGCAATCTTCTCCCCATTCTGGTATTACTGCTTATTATTTTTGCTTTACTTGTATTTTACCACATGTATAAGGCCAGAATAAATTTAGAGTTGAACCTTAGACAGAGAGAACAATCTGCGAAAGATAATCTTATTATTAGTTCAGCTGCAGTCGAACAGAGTCCCAGTGTTGTTGTAATAACCGACCTGGAAGGAAATATTGAATATGTTAACCCCAAATTCTCTGAACTTACTGGATATACAAAAGATGAAGTTCTGGGAAAGAACCCCAGAATTCTAAAAAGCGGATATTTTAAGGATAGTATATATAAGGAATTGTGGGATATAGTTAGCTCCGGTGGTGAGTGGAGAGGTGAATTCCTTAACAAAAAGAAGACTGGGGAGTTCTACTGGGAAGCTGCTTCTATTTCATCTATAAAGGATAATAATGGCAGTATAAAGAATTATCTTGCAGTAAAAGAAGATATTACAGAGAAAAAAAATATAGAAGAAGCTCTTTTCCGAAGTGAAAGACGTATGAAAGATGTTCAAAGGGTAGCTCATATAGGAACCTGGGAAAGAGATGAAATTAGTAAAAAGGCTTTTTGGTCAGATGAAAATTATAGAATACTGGGACTGGAACCAGGAGAAATTGAGCCAGGCCTCGATTATTTTAAATCAATTATACATCCGGAAGATAGAGAAAGAGTAATTAAAGCTGCAGATAATTCACGGGCTAATCATAAAGAAAATAATGAAATTTTTCGTCTTATACTTAAAGATGGAACAGAGAAGTATGTAAATGACTGGTCTCATTATTCCTACAATGCAGATGGTCTGCTTACTTATTCCACAGGAATGATGCAGGATATTACCCGGCGGATTGAAAATGAAGAGAGTATTAAAGCATCTTTGGAGGAAAAAAAGGTTCTTCTTAAGGAACTTTATCATAGAACCAAAAATAATATGCAGGTTATAATATCCATGCTTAATTTAAATTCTTCAAGAGTCGATGATAAGAGAGTTTCTGATGTTTTTACTGATGTAACCAGCAGGATTCAATCTATGTCCCTGGTCCATGAAAAACTATATCAATCACAAAATCTTTCAAGTGTCAGTCTAAAGGAATATATTGAGGATCTTTGTTTTTCCTTAAAGGGAAGTTATTGCTCCTCTGCATGTAAAATTGATTTTTTTCTTAATCTTGATGATATTTCGGTTTCCATTGATGCTGCCATACCTCTGGGGCTAATTTTAAGCGAGCTAATCTCAAATTCATTTAAACATGCTTTTAAGAATCAGGAAAAGGGAGAGATTCACATATCTTTAACAGGCAGAAATAATACACAAACTGTCATTGAAATACATGATAGCGGTATTGGAAATAGTTCTGATATTAATGTTAATAATCTTACAAGCATGGGATTACAAACAGTTTATGCTTTAGCGGAATATCAACTTCATGGCAATATTGAACTGTATACAGGTCCCGGATTTAAATTTGGCATAACATTTAACAATGATGTTTTTAAATCCAGAGTTTAAAACTTATTTATACCTATAGCCTGCATTAAGAAACAGCCCAGGGGTGTCTTTACCATTTCGGGAAATATGGAGAAATATAATGATGGAAGAAGGGATTTACGATTGACGATACAGGAACATTTCCTGGAGCAAATAAAAATTTATAATGGAATTGTATTTAATAACTTCAATAAAAATAGAGCTTTTTGTGGTGATATTTTTGAGTTTAATGAGAAAATATACAAACCGGATTTGGTTTATCTGGATCCACCGTATGTTCCCAGATCTGATGATAATTGTTATGTAAAAAGATACCACTTTCTGGAAGGACTTTCAAAATATTGGAAAGGTGAGGAAATAGATTATAATACAAAAGTACATAAAATCAAAAAGAAATATACTCCTTTCTCTTATCGTAAAACTTCGATTGATGCCTTTGATGAATTATTTGATAAATTTAAAAGTAGTATTATTGTATTATCATATTCATCTAATGGGTACCCTGACTTATCAGTTTTAGAAGAGCTCTTAGCGAAATATAAAAAAAATGTAGAAATAAAAAAGAAAAATCATAAATATCATTTTGGAAATCACAAATCAGTAAAAAGATCGAATGTCGAAGAATATTTAATAATAGGAAAATAGAATGAAAAAAGTAAAGCAAGATACAAATGAATTATTAAGCAGTTTAAGTAAATTGGAAACTGATTGGAAAGGCTGATTTTGCCATACCATCAAAGAATAATCCTGAAATTATTATTGAGGTTAAGGGCTATGGAGCTACTGGAAGCAAACAAACTGATGTGATTGGTGATGTTAATAGAATTATTCAGGAAAAAAGGCATGACACAACATTTTTACTGTTTACTGATGGAACAACATGGAGAGAAAGAGCAAGTGATTTTCGAAAATTGATTGAATTTCAAAATTCAGGTTATATTTATAAAATATATACAAAAGATATGTACAAAGAATTTTTAGCTGATCTCTATTCACTTAAAGATGAGAAGAAAATATGAAAAGAATAACATAAGGATTACAATATTATACCTTTTCTTCAGACTGCATAAGAACACATAGAGATGTCGTTTTTAAATAGTTGACAATATGTATCCAAGTGGCTACATTAAGATAATGATAAAAATTCGTAAAACGGAAATTTATGCAAAATGGCTTGACAATTTAAAGGATGTCCGTGGGAGAGTGCGTATTATGGTACGGGTCGAACGTTTAGCCTCAGGAAATCCTGGAGATGTAAAACCAGTTGGAAAAGGTGTTTTTGAGTTACGAATTAATTACGGACCAGGTTATCGGGTATATTATAAAAAGCAAGGGCAGAAGATTATTATTCTGTTAGCTGGTGGAAATAAAAGTACTCAAACCAGAGATATAAAAACCGCCTTAAACCTGGCACGTAATCTATAGGAGGAATGATAAAAAGATTGTGAATTATTGTGTTGGTATTAATACAAGTCTTTTTTATCATTCAGCGTCAGAGACTTTCCATGAAATGAGTATGGACAAAAATAATCCAGATAAATCAAAGGAAAGTGCTCGAAAGCGATATAGGAGTGCATTATGTCTAAAACTATTACTACCCCTTACGATATTGCTGAACATCTCCGTAATCCTGAAGAAATGGCCGCCTATCTTGAGGCCTCCTTTGAAGAAGCAAATGGAGATGCTTCTTTTATCGCAAAAGCTCTGGGAGATATAGCGCGTGCCAAAGGGATGTCTCAGGTGGCACGAGATTCCGGTTTATCCAGAGAAAGTCTTTATAAGGCACTATCCGGAGAACGAAATCCAGGTTTTGATACTATTATGAAAGTTATTGAAGCTTTAGGATTAAAATTACATGCTGAAGCAATTCATGAAACCGGATCAACCGTTGTTCAGGATATTGTTGCTGATACTAACAACTCTTATGGCTAAGCTTTATTTATTTTTAAGATCCATATTCCCAGACATATTTTGGAAAATAATTTGTACATGAAAACCACCTCTTTATTAAATTTGTTTTCCCACAATTTTATCAAATCGGCTATCCATACATACACCAATATCAGTTGTCACAAATTTACCATTATAAAAAAGGCTGAATATTGTTCCGGGTGTTGGCGCAGACTGAGCTTGTTCCATAGTTTCCAGTTTAATTATTTTTAATGGTAAGTTTCTTTTTTCTGCTGTCTCAACAAGAGACTTTTCCACATGATATCCGGAGTATGGACATCGATTAGTATAATAAACAACAATTCCTTTTTTATGGGGACATTCATTGACTCTTACAGAATTATTAAATTCAGGTCTGTTCTTCTTTGAAGAAAAATCCATTGAAATAAGACTAAACCCAGATGAAATACTTTCACAAATTTCAAAACCCTGTTTAAGCAGCCATTTTGTATCACTCATAAAATGAAACTTCTTTGTGCCGACAACTGTAACCAATCCATCTTTACCCTGGCTTTTTGCATCATCAATAACCTTTTGTAATAAAGTCTTGCCATGACCATTGCCTTTATATTTCCCTGAAATCCAAAAACACCCAACCATCATATAATTAGGGGCATTTACAGGGATCCAGGCATTTTCTGCCGGACCATATTCTATAAAAACCTTGGCTCTCTCATCTAATCTAAGAAATACATACCCTTTATCAAACTCTTTTTTAAGCCATTTCTTTTTTAATTTATAACTATCTACACATTTTTTATCAGATAAAGCACAGCATATATGCTCACTGTCAATATTT
>JALTGJ010000399.1 GCA_027077185.1 Spirochaetales bacterium
GCAATTAACTTGCATATTATCTTAATCTTTATTGAAGTAATTGTAAAGATTTTTATAAAAAACTGTTTATTCTGCTTACAGTGATCAAAGGGCTTTCTTTCATAGCCACATGGAAGTTTTACCCTAAACCTCAAAACTTCTCCTGTATTCTCCAGGGGACATTCCCATAACAGTATTAAAGGTATGGCCAAAATGACTTAAGTTATTAAATCCGCACCTGAGGGAGATTTCAAGAATAGATTCACTTGTAGCAGCCAGCATCTCACCTGCATTCCGGCATCTAACTTTATTTACATATTTTATTAATGTTGTCCCGGTTTCCTGTTTAAAAAGTGCATGAAAATGGCTTCTACTTAGGGGACAAAAATTAAGAACTGTATCTATTGTTATTCGGTTCATATAATTTGTATTTATATAAAAAAGAACATCCTGAATATGGCTGTTTGATAAAGGCTGTGCAATTTCACCTCTAATTGGAATAATAAAATCCCTGTCCCGCATAAGAGTTACAAGAAGCTCAATTAGTTTAAGCCTTATGGTCCATGAATAACCATGATAACGGTTTTTAAACTCCCATTCCATACTCTTGAAAAGTTTTCCAACCCGCTCAGATCCAATTCTGGATAAACTTACACTATTATTAAACTTTAGATATAATTTTATTTGGCCGAGTACAAAAAGCGCCTCCTTTTCCATATGAACAGAACTGGAAAAGAGATCTTCATCAAAATAAATGCGTCGTAATTTCAATGTTTTACCTGGGACAAAACTAAGCTTATGTTTTTGTCCTGCCGGATAAAACAACAAATCACCCGTATTAATAGAGTCGGATTCACCTTCATAGCAATAGCTCATTTCATGCTCCAAATGGCTGTGAAGGTGGGTATCTCCCCTATTATGCCTGCTTAATTCAATATCACTTATAAAAAAAAGTAACTTCATAACAATATTACTATAAACTTATAGATGATCAATAACAATAGTAAAATGTTTTTCAGACAATTGCACAAAAATTATGGATTATTCAGGAAGATACATTATTAAAGTAATGATATATTTGCTTCATAAATTAAAATAAAAGGAACTATTATGGAAGAAAAAAGAGTAGTTTTAACCGGAATGGGTACAATTAACCCACTCGCAATGAATGTAAAAGATACATGGGAAAGTGTACTTGCAGGAAAATCTGCAATCAGCAAAATAACACATTTTGATGCATCACATCTTCCTGCTCAAATAGCAGGGGAAGTTAAAGATTTTGACTACAAGCCCTATTATACCGAAGAACAGCTTAAATCTGCAAAAAGACTGGACCCCTTTGTCCATTATGCAGTAGCAGGTATGAAGGAAGCAGTGGAATCATCCGGAATTGATATTAAAAAAGATCCGGACAGAACAGGTATTGCCATTGGAAGTGGGATTGGTGGGCTTTCAACGTCCTATAAAAACTCAGTGGCCCTTGCCAATAAAGGAGCACGAAGAGTTAGTCCTTTTTATATTCCTATGTCAATTGGTAATATTGCAGCAGGATACCTTGCAATGATGTATGGATTTAGAGGCCCGAATTTAAGTACTCAGACAGCATGTGCAACATCCAATCATGCAATAGCTATAGCAATGATGCTTATAAAAGCAGGAATGGCAGACACTATGTTTGCTGGCGGAACTGAAGCAACAATACTTGAACTGTCCATGGCCGGATTTTCAAACATGCGTGCATTATCTACAAGAAATGATGATCCTAAAACAGCATCACGTCCTTTTGATAAAGACAGAGATGGTTTTGTAATGAGTGAAGGTTCCAGTGTACTGGTACTTGAAGAGTATGAGCATGCAAAAGCCAGGGGTGCAAATATAATCTGTGAAGTTGCAGCAGCAGGAATGTCTGCTGATGCCTATGACTTTGTTGCTCCAGATCCAAATGGCGGAGGTGCTTTATTATCAATGGAAATGGCTTTGAATCAGGCTGGGCTAAACAGTGATGAGATAAATTATGTTAATACTCATGGTACTTCAACTCCGGTTGGAGATATTGCCGAAACAAAAGCTGTTTACAAACTGCTGAATGGAAAACAGGATAATGTAAATGTAGGATCCACAAAATCCATGCATGGACACCTTCTGGGAGCTACTGCAGGACTTGAAGCAATAATATCAGCTATGGCAATAAAAGAAGGCAAAATTCCAGCTAATATTAACATTGAAAATCAGGATCCTGAAATACCACTTAATTGTATTAACACTGAAATAATTGAAAAGGACGTTAAGGTTGCAATATCAAATTCATTTGGATTTGGCGGTCATAACTCTACTTTGGTACTTAAAAAATTTGATTAATGGGTAAAACACATTGATTAAACAATGTAC
>JALTGJ010000400.1 GCA_027077185.1 Spirochaetales bacterium
AGCTTCTGTGTTTTGGTTTCATATATATACTAAAAATAATAATCAGCGTCAAGTAGAGTTTTGTGCAATGTCTATTGAATTGGTTTGTTTTTGGCTTTTGCGACTAATAATGGGTCCCCGACACTCTGTGTCGCCCATTTTATCTTTATTTCCGCCAGTTCTACTGCTCTCTATTAGATAAGAAGTTTTTTTGACATAGCAGATGTATTTGGATGCATACCCGAGCAGCAACGAAGTTGCGACCAGGGACACAACGGAAAAAGCTTAAGTAGATATTGCAACTTAGTACCTGATAGAGTAGTATCCACATTAAATTTTAATTGGAAGCGGGATATTAATATGGGATTACGAGGTGAAGTTTTTTCTACCAGAGCAAATTCTGATAAAAGAACATATTTTTTTAATGTAAAGGAAAACAGAAATGGTGATCTGTTTTTAAATATTGTGGAAAGTAAGAAGCATGGAGAAGAGGGTTTTGAACGCCACTCTGTTATGGTTTTCGAAGAGGATATAGAGGAATTTGTTGATTCTTTTCAGAAAGCTGCAGATTTTATTGTAAGAAAGAAGAAAAAATAAAAATTTATACTAAATGGCAGAATACTCATTGTCTAAAATACATTGAGAATTCTGCCTCTATAATATTTTAAAACTTTTTCTGTGGATGTATGAAATACCAAAGTCCCTACATCTTTGCCGGTGTAATTTTGTAGGGTAGCCTTTATGTTTTTCAAACCCATATCTGGGATCTATCCATGAATACCGTATCATCCACCTGTCTCTTGCTGTTTTTGCAAGTATAGACGCAGCCTGTATTTCTCTTATTTTTTGATCCCCCTTAACAACTGCAGATGCTTGTCCGGCAATTTCAGGAATAAATTTACCATCAATCAGTATATAATCTGCTTTTATCTTTAATTCGGAATATGCTCTTTTCATAGCCAATAGTGCAGCATTATGTATGTTAATTCTGTCTATTTCCGAAGGCCATACCCATCCAAGCCCAAGGCTGACAGCTTTTTCCAGGATTATTGTAAATGCGGCATCTCTTTTTTTTTGACTTAGAGCCTTTGAATCATCAAGAATATAAAAAGGAAAATCTTTTGGAAGGATAATAGCGCCTGCAGTTACCGGTCCTGCAAGAGGTCCCCTTCCGGCCTCATCAATTCCACATACAAGTTTCATACTGTAATACTCAAGGGAACCAGAATGTTTGTCAATGTCCCTTCGATCACTTCGATACATTTTGCTTCTAGGAAAAATATGGAGTGTAACGCAAAACACTCAGAGAGCGTGTTCAATAAACCGGTTGCTGAGTGTTTTTGCTTGCAAAAATGTATCGAAGCACCGTTTCCATTATCTTCTTTCTTATGGTATAGTCATTTAATAATTTTATTTTGGAGTAGCTGTGTTTCTTAAAAGTGTGGAAATATTTGGTTTTAAATCATTTGCAGATAGAAGTAAACTTGAGTTTACAGAGGGTATAAGTGCTCTCCTGGGACCCAATGGGTGTGGGAAAAGTAATATTGTTGACAGTATAAAATGGGTTCTGGGTGAACAGGCAACAAAGATGCTCAGAGCAGAGAGAATGGAGGATATCATTTTTAATGGTACCGAAAATCGTAAAGCTTTGAACGTAGCTGAAGTTACTCTTACTCTTTCCAATGATGAAGGAGTTCTTCCCATTGACATTTCTGAAATTGCAATTAAAAGACGCCTGCATAGATCAGGGGAAAGTGAATATTTTATTAATAATACTTCTGCAAAATTAAAAGAAATCAGAGAACTTTTCTTTGATACAGGTATTGGTAAAACATCATATTCTATTATGGAGCAGGGAAAGATAGATCAAATTCTTTCTAATAAACCTGAGGAAAGGCGTTACATTTTTGAAGAAGCAGCAGGAATAACCAAATATAAACAAAAAGGTGCGGAAGCAGAGAGAAAACTGGCAAAAACTGAAGAAAATATGCGCCAGGTTGAGGGAATTCTGGGAGAAGTAAAACGTTCTCATGATAATTTGAAAAAACAATCTGAGAAAACTGCTGACTTTAGAAAGTTTAGAGAAGAAATTTTTAATCTTGAACTTGATATTCATTTGCTTAAATTAAAAGATTTACTGGAAATTCAAAATGCAAAAGAAAATAAATTAAAGGATAAATCTGAACAGAAAAACATTTTGAAAAATAAAATTGATTCGATAAATGATTCATTGGAAGAAAATTTTGATCTTGTGAATTCCATGGAATCGAAGTTAATTGAAAATCAGAAGAAACTATATGGGATAGATATAGAAAAAAATAATCGGTCGAGTCAGGTTCTAATTCTTTTTGAACGGGTAGAAGAACTTAAAAGGCAAATTGAAACTGAACAGGTAAGGGAAAATTCCATAAAATTAAAAATAGATCAGCATGAAAAACTTATTGTTGAGAAAAATAAGTTGCTGTCTGAGTTTAAACTCAGACTGAGTGAGCTTGAATCCAATATTTCCAGCTTTGAAAAGAATATAGAATTAGCAGATAAACGGATAAAGGATAATGAGAAGGAGATTGTTTCCATCGATTCTGACATTTCAGGGTTTGAAAAAAAAGATCTTTCCCTGCAGGAGCAGCTTAGAGGTCTTACTGATGATATCGTAAATCAATTGGATAAGAGTTTAAAGGATACTTCCTACTCCTATGAGCTGAGGAATGAAACAGAAGGCCGTATAGATAAAGCCCTCGAAACATTAAATATAAAAATTAATGGGAAAATATCATTATTGGAGGATGCTGTTTCTCTTAAACTTTCCGGAGAAAATGAAATAACAGAAATGTTTAACACTATTATTTCTGCACTTCAGGATACTTCAGTAAATATTAAGGATCTGGAAAATTTAATAATTGAATACAGGAAAACAATACCGTCTTTTCTTGATGATTTTCTTGCACCTGAGGGAATTATTACAAAAAAAAGAGATATTGAAAATAATCAGGAATTAATTCGAAAATCTATAATTGCAGGAAGGGAACGTTCTCTTTCTCTTAGAGAAGAGAATAAGAGTCTTATTGACAAAATTGAAGAATATAGAAAAACACTCTCAGATTTAAGAGTAAATCAGGCTAAGGTAAAAACCCAACAGTCAGGAATAGCAGACTCTATAGGTGTTTTAAAGAAAGAGCTTCTGGAACTAAATGCTCAGCTGGATGAAGCTGCTCAGGAAATAGCTGGTAATACAGGAAAAATTAATAGTACAGAGAGTAATATTGCCAGGCTTGAAAAAGAAAGGAAGGATCTGGAAAAAGAAGAAAAAAATCTTCATAAAGAACTTTCGAAACTTGAGAATGGAATTACAACCAAAAATAAGGATCTGCATTCAAAAGAAAGTTCACTTAAGAAACAGATGGAATCTCTGGGAAAAATCCAGGCTCAGATTGAGCAGCTTCAAATAGAACTCTCATCTATCAGTACAGAGGTAAGAACAATTTATTCAAATTTTAAAGAAACTCATTCAAGAGATTTGGCGGAGTTTGACAACAGAATATATGAAATAAGGAAAACGATAAGAGAATTAAAAGAAAAATTATCAAAAGTTAAAGAGAATCTTAGAAATTTAGGTCATGTAAATTTAATGGCACCCGAAGAATTTTTAGAGATAAAGGAACGCTATGATTTTTTAACCGGTCAGCTGGATGATTTATATAAAGCAAGAGAAGATCTGACAACAATTACAAAGCAGATAAAAATAGATTCTACTGAACTGTTTTTGGAAACATACAATAAGGTGAAAAAGAACTTTCATGTAATGTTTCGAAGACTTTTTGGAGGAGGAAGAGCAGAACTTAAGCTTACAGACCCCGGAGATGTGTTAAGATCCGGAATTGATATTTTTGCCCAGCCTCCTGGTAAAAAACTTGAGAATATAGCACTCCTTTCGGGTGGTGAGCGGTCTTTAACAGCTGTTGGTCTTCTTTTTGCGACATATCTGGTAAAACCTTCGCCCTTTTGTATTCTGGATGAGATTGATGCAGCTCTTGATGAAGCTAATGTAAGCAGGTTTGTAAATTTACTAATGGAATTTGGTGAAAGATCTCAATTTATTGTAATAACACATAATAAAAAAACTGTAACTGGTGCCAGGACTCTGCTTGGTGTGACAATGCAGGAATCAGGAGTCTCCAAACTGGTTTCCATGCGTCTGGAAACAGAAAAGCAGGAAGATATTACAATTAATAACAGCCCTGAAAGTAATTAGTGTTATGTTGGGATTAAGTGCTTCTGAACTAAAAGTATATCTTTTAATTGTTGGAGTAATTGCAGTTCTGGCACTGGCGGTTACAGTTATAGTTTTTCTTCCCGGATATATTCGGTATAATAACAGTAAGCTGATGGATGAGAAGCCGGTTATAGATTCAATTGATATGTCTTTGTTTAAAATACCTGAATCCTATAAGCATTTGAGAGAAGATAAATTTGTACCTTTTTTACCTGATAAGGATCGTTGGTCAAAGGAGGATATAGATCCATACTGGAAGAACCCTGAACAACTTGTTCTTAAGTATCTGGATAAACAAAATGAGAATTATATTAATGAACTGTTTAAAAATATCCCGTAATTTAATCCTTGTTTTTACTTTGGTTTTTTTACCCGGTTGTGTGTCCGTGCCCGAAGCACTGCCGGAAGTATATGCTGCTGAAAACCCGGATGAACTACCTGTTCCTGTAAGCCCTGTGGGAAAAAATGTTCCCAGGGATAATGCAAGGGTTGATTCTGTAAAATGGATAGCTGTGGAACCCGAAAAAATATCTCCTGTTATATTATTACCAGTAGTTAGTGTAAGGAAAAAGCTTGTAGCTTCTAATCTACCTTCAGATTATTCCGGTTTCTATAATATTCATTTACGAATTAGTGACAGGGAGTTAAGTCCTGACCAGTGGTCAGTACAAATGCCGGAACAACTAGCAGCTGCAGTTAGCAATTCAGGTACTAAATCTGTCCCCGTACATGAAGCTGCACGTAACTTAAGTAATGAGCCGGTACAAACTGTTCCTGTTTCAGAAAAAAATGATGTAGTAGAAGAGGATAAGCCGGGTTCAGATGCAGCTGAACAGGAAATAAAGGTTTTTTTATCAGATAAAGTTAAAATAACCCTAGAGGGACGTGGATGGATATATCTTCCTGATAATAAAAATATCTCCTTAAATTATTCCGGCAGGGAATTTACAGATGGAAATACAATATATTCTTTTAAGCCCGGGGAAGAAGGGAATTTTACTCTAAACTTTCAGTTTCAGGATTTAATAAAAAATATATATACCAAAGAAAAGGTTCATTTAATTGTTTATTCGAAACTTTCTGAATCAGATTCCAAAGCAGCTCCCCTTGATGTTTCTGTGGAAAAGTCTGAAATTTCAGTTCCTGTAGATCTGAATTTATTATTAAAGGAATATCTTTCTACAAAAAATATTGAGGAAATTTTTAATATGGTCCCGGAACTTGTAAAAAGTACAGATCCTGAAGTACGCAGTTTATTACCGGAAACATCAGAGCTTCTTTATAGATCTTCCCGTTTTGTACCAACTATTCTTATTTTGGAAACTTTATTTATGGATAAAAATTATAGAGCTTCGAAAGATCGACTCCTCTATCTTTTAGGTAAGTCTTACGAGGCAGACAGCCCTGTTAGGAATGAACTTATTGCTGCGGCTTACTATAAGCAGCTTCTGGATACATATCCTTCAAGTATTTACTGGAATGAGTCCCATGACCGATACCGGTTTCTTAAGCGCAGGTATATTGATATTAGGTAGCACTGTGATATGAGAGGGAATTTGGAGGCCTCTGCTAATTGACTAATCCTCATTTTTACTGTATAAAATCAAAAACTCCCGGGGATAGGTATGCTCGATCGTATTTCACAAAAATTTACAGATATATTTAGAAATGTTTCCGGTAAGTCCACTATTTCCGAGAAAAATATTAAGGATGCAGTGGAGGAGATTAAAATTACTCTTCTGGAAGCAGATGTAAATTTAAGAGTTGTCAGACGGTTTATTAATCGAACCATAGAAGAAGCCACCGGAGAGAAAGTGCTGCGGGCTGTTGATCCTGGTCAGCAGTTTGTTAAAATAGTTTATGATCGTCTTGTAGCTCTTCTGGGTGGTACTCAGCAGAGTTTAAATCTTAAAGGCCCTGATACACATTCAGTTATACTTTTAATGGGTCTGCAGGGATCAGGTAAGACAACCACCAGTGCCAAGCTTGCTTTAAAATTAAAAAAAGAGGGTCGTAAAACTCTTCTGGTTGCAGCAGATCTTGTCAGACCGGCGGCTGTTAAACAGCTTCAGGTTCTTGGCGAGCAGGTAGGTGTAGAAGTATATGCTGAGGAGACTAAAGATTCTATAAAACTTGTTAAGAATGCTGTTGCTTATGCTAAAAAGAACAGTTTTAATACAATTATTATTGATACAGCAGGTCGTCTTCATCTTGATGATGAGATGATGAAGGAAATTAAAAAAATCTCTGATGTTACAAAACCTGTGGAAACTCTTTTTGTTGCAGATGCAATGACCGGACAGAGTGCCGTTACAATTGCAAAAGAGTTTCATGAAAAAGTAGGTATTACAGGAGTTGTTTTAAGTAAGTTTGATTCCGATGCACGGGGAGGAGCTGCAATTTCATTAAAAAGTGTAACTGGTCAGGCTCTCAAGTTTATTGGTGTTGGCGAAAAGATGGAAGATCTGGAGCCTTTTTATCCTGATAGAATTGCATCAAGAATCCTTGGAATGGGAGATGTAGTAAGTCTGGTGGAAAAAGCCCAGGAAACAATAGACGTAAAAGAAGCTGCAGTACTGCAGGAAAAAATGATTTCTGCAACTTTTACTCTTCAGGATTATCTTGAGCAGTTTCAGAGAATTCGTAAGATGGGAAGTATCGATGCCGTTCTGGATATGATCCCGGGTGCTAAGGCAAATGTTGATGCCGGAGACATAGATCAGGGAGAGATGAAAAAAGAAGAAGCTATTATACTTTCCATGACTATGAAAGAACGATATAATCATAGAATTATTGGGCCTTCGAGACGTAAGAGAATAGCCCGGGGGTCCGGAACAGCAGTTTTTGATGTAAATAAATTGTTGAAAAAATTTGAGAAAACACGACTTATGATGAAAAAAGTCACAAGAAGTAAAAAATATCAGGCTAATTTAATGAAAAGCCTGGGAATATAAAGTTGAAGTACATTAGGAGGTTCGAATGAGCGTAAAAATCAGACTCAAACGGTTTGGAACAAAGAAGAGACCCTATTATCGAATTGTAGTTATGGATTCCAGAGCACCCAGAGATGGAAGGACACTGGAAGAAGTAGGGCTGTATCACCCTATTGAAGCAGAAGATAAGCAGGTTGTTCTTAAAGAGGACAGAATTAAGGAATGGATTGGGAAGGGAGCCCTGCCTACAGCTACTGTTAAGAAGTTGTTAAACAAGCAGGAAATCTTTATCGATAGGTCTGTAAGCTAAAGAGGTATACAGTGGAGAAAGATCTAGTTGTATATATGGCCAAATCTTTGGTTGATGATCCTGACGGTGTAGATGTAAACATTGTAGAAGGTGAAAAATCAACCATACTGGAGCTAAAAGTTTCAGAAGAAGATATTGGCAAGGTAATTGGAAAACATGGACGTATTGCTAAAGCAATGAGAACAATTTTGAGCGCCTCTGCGACAAAAGCAGGAAAGCGGATTGTTCTTGAGATCCTTGACTAAGCGCTTTATTAATTATGAATGATATTGCTATTGGTAAAATTAGAACATCTCACGGCGTTAAGGGGCAGTTGAAGGTTCTGAGCTTTTCCGGACAGACCGAGCATTTTCTTAAGCTTAAAGAATTTGTTTTAAGAAAGGATGGAAAAGAAAGAGTGCTTCCTGTGGAAAGTATTAAGGCTGCCGGTAGTATGATATTGGTAAAGTTGAGGGGCATAGACAATCCTGAGACAGGGAAAACCTATTCAGGCTGGGAAATATGGACCACTCGTAAATTTGCAGCTCCTTTAAGTTTCGGGGAGTATTATATTAAAGACCTGAATGGTTGTAATATAGTAAATAATGGTAAGGTGCTTGGTAAAATAGTAGGTATTAGCGAAAATAGTATTAACGATTTATTGGAAGTTAAGACAGATTCCGGGATATTTATAATACCTTTTAAAGAAGAGTACATCGGTAAGGTTGATATTAAGTCAGGTGCTGTAGAACTTACAGCCCTTTGGCTTCTTGAATGAAAATTACAGTACTGTCACTTTTCCCGGAGATAATTGACAGTTTCTTTACCAGTTCTATTATGGCTAAAGCCGTTGAAAAGGGTCTTGTTGAGTATTCTTTAGTGAATATACGGGATTTTGCCATGGATCGTCATAGAACGTGTGATGATGCTCCTTATGGTGGTGGTGCAGGGATGGTTTTAAAACCTGAACCCCTTGCCGAGGCTCTTGATTCAGTGGGAGGCTCTTTAAAACGAGTTATTTTCCCAAGCCCTTCAGGGATTGTCTTTGATCAAAAGCAGGCAGAGCGACTTGCCCTGTATGAGGAGCTTGTTTTTATCTGTGGACGTTATGAAGGGATAGATCAGCGTATAATTGATATGTATGTTGATGAAGAGATATCAATTGGGGATTATGTAATTTCTTCCGGTGAGATTTCAACCCTGGTAATTATAGATTCTGTCTATAGATTATTGGAGGGTGTTATTAGTGAAGATTCTTTACTTGAGGAAAGTTTTACTGATGGGCGTCTTGAATACCCTCATTATACCAGACCCTCAAGTTTTCGAGGGGTGAATGTACCGGAGGTTTTGTTATCCGGTAATCATGCGAAAATAAATGAGTGGCGTAAGAAAGAAGGGCTTTTGAAGACAAGAAGAAATAGACCCGATATTATAGTTTCATAGAAATAATTTGTTTAAAGGGGGAGTATGAGAATGGAACTCATAAATGAAATCGAAGCAGAACAGTTAAAAGAAAACCCTGAAAATTTCAGGATTGGTGATACTGTAAAGGTTCACTTTAAAATTGTTGAAGGACAAACCGAAAGAATCCAGGTGTTTGAAGGGCTTGTTATTGCTATTAATAACAGTGGTATACGTAAGACCTTTACTGTAAGAAAAATGTCTTATGGAGTTGGTGTGGAAAGAATTTTTCCCCTGCATTCACCTCGTGTTGAGAAGACTGATGTTGTAAGACGAGGCCGAATACGCAGAGCCAAGTTGTATTACATAAGGGATAGAGTAGGTAAAGCTGCAAAAGTTCCTGAATTAATTCGAAGAAAGGATCAGAAGAAAAAAGCAAGCAGTTAGTTATAGCATGTTTCTTCTGGAGACTATTAACACTGGAGCTTCTAATACCGGATCTCAGACAATTCTGAAATCCGGTAGTTTTGCTGTATTTACAATAAATAAAAAAATTGATTCAAACCTTTACAGAATTTCCCTGAAGGGTAATATTTTTAATGTAAAATCTTCAGTCCCCTTAAGTATCGGATCAAAAATAAGAGCTCAAATTTTTTGGAATAATAATAGATTACAGTTAAAGGTTTCTGATAAATCCAATCCAATTGCCAGCTTGCTGGATAAAGTTAATATTTCAGCAAATTCTAACACAAAGTTAATCGCAGAAGGGTTGATTCGCAGTGGGATTCCCTTTGATTCTATTTATTTTGAAAAAATACAAACAGTAATAAAGAAAAATAAAAAAGTTGATGATAAGCTCATTAAAGGAATGCTGTTATTGATGGAGAAAGGAATACCGGTTAATAATAAGAATATTTCGGAAATATTTTATTTTAATAACCAAAAAGAGGATGGGGAGAGCTCTGGACATGATACCGAAGAAAATAATCGTAAAAATAAAGAGTTATCAGTTAAAGAAATAAAAAAAGATATTAAAAAGCAAATTTTAGGAACTGATTCTGGTAATAATCTATTAAAATATTTTAATCACAGTATAGCATTACATGATAACTGGCTCATAATACCTTTAAGCTATTCCTTTTCCCGAAAGGGCAGAGGCATTCTTAAGTTGCGTTTGGATGACAATTTTTTGCTTACTAATATGGTTCTGGATCTTGATGATGGATCTGAATGGGAGTTTTGCCTGACAAAACATAAGGAAGGTTCTCAAATGAGTATATGGGGGTCCTGTAAAAACTTATGGGAATTATCCGGAGCTTTTGTTAAATTAAAAGAAAAACTTCATAATATAGGGATAGGAATTGACGATATTAATAAGGAGCAGGTACAAACTGACGGCTTTACAGAACTGGGGTCGGGACGGTATGATAGCATAAACTTTATGGTATAAGGGAATAAGAGTGGATACAGCATTGGCAATAAAATACAATAAGGAACTCCCTGCTCCCTTTATTCAGGCAAAGGGAAGAGGTTTTCTTGCTGACCGGCTTCTTGATATTGCCAATAAGTATAATATTCCGGTAGTAAAAGATAATTTACTTTCTGAAACTCTCTATATGATGGAGCCTGGTGAGTATATTCCGGAAGAAGTTTATGATATAGTTGCACAAATACTTGTATTTATTAAAGAAACGCAGGATTTAATATGAATAAAATTAAAGTAAGTGATCTTAGGGCAGGAATGAAATTTTCAGCTCCTGTTTATCTTGACGGTGAGAACCTTCTTGTTCCTGAAAAAATTGAAATTAAAGATAAGGATATAAAAAGGCTGATCAGGTGGGAGATTCAGTTTGTAATGACCGATGGAAAGCCTCTTTCTCTAAGTGAGAGCAATGAATCTGATGATCTTTTAGCACGTTCTGTAGGTGATTCATCTGTCTTGAAATCATATAATAAGGCAGTATCCAGGCTTGATGAAATATTTAACGATATCAAACTTTACTCAAAAACGGATAAAGTTGAGATTGATGCAATTATTACAGATATTTTTTCTCTGCTCAGAGATAAACCTGAAGAATTAAAAACTATAACTATGACAGCTGTTGATGCGGAGCATGATTTAGTTCAAAGTTCTCTTAATTGTATGATTGTCTCTATTATTCTTGGAAGACAGTTGAAAATTATTAATAGTAGATTGATATCCCTGGCAGTAGCCGCACTTCTCCACGATATTGGAATGACTAAAATACCAGAATCTTTAATAGGGAAAAAGTCCAATCTTACTGAAGATGAATTAAAAATTATCCAGTCACATCCTATGTATACTTATAAATTAATAAGTAAATCTTTAAAATATCCTGAAGAAATTGCAAGAATTGCCTTGTATCATCATGAAAGGTGGGATGGTAAAGGCTATCCGAATGGGCTGGCAGGGAAAAATATACCACTGTCATCAAGGGTTATATCAGTTGCGGATGCATATGGAGCTATGCTCAAAGATCGTCCCTATCGGGACTCTATGATTGGCTATAAAGCTATGAGAGAAATTTTAAATGATAATTCTACCCGCTTTGATTCAGATATACTAAAAGTATTTATAAAAAGTATGGGTATTTATCCGATTGGCTCTCTTGTTATTCTGAATGACAGTTCAATAGCCCGGGTTAAGCTTGTCCACAAAGAAGCTCCTTTGAGACCATTTGTTCAGATATTAATGACTCCTGCCGGAAGAATATTGAAGGGTGAGAACGAAAAGACAATTGACCTTCTTACTGAAAAGAGTTTATTTATTGTAAGAGCAATTACAAAGGAAGAAATAAGTAAGAGAGCGGGTAGATAATGAAGAGCTTGAATCCAAATAATGCTGATATAATATGTTTATGGAGAAGCAAATACTCATGATAAGAATAGCAAAGCACACAGATCCTAAAAAAATTGCAGAACTAAAAAAGAAAATTAATGATAGTAAATATATTAATGTGGCAATTAAAAGTATTGCAAATACTTTAACAAAAGAAATATTTCATCTTAACGAGGAGTAGGTAATTGAGTGAAGCCATGGAAACAGATACTAACAAACCACACCCCCGGGGAAGAAGAAGAAATAATAATAGACGTTACCGCCAAAAAAGGTCTTTTCCTGAATGTCCTCTCTGTAATCAGTCCGTAAAATTCTTATTAACAGCAATTTCAGTTGGAGAAGATAATAAGCCAGCTCATTTTGATTGTGTTCTAAAAATGATAGCAGAAAAAGAAAGTCTGGGCCCACGTGAAAAGATAAGTTATATCGGCAATGGCAATTTTGCAGTTGTAAGCGGTAAATCAGGTAAAGATTTAAATATACGAAAAATAATTGAGTTTGAGGGCAGGGAAAGTAAGGGTGAGTGGAGAAAAAGACTCAGCCGTAATTTAAAAAATAGGTAAATTAGTAAAGTAGAGAACACAAACAATCGGAAAACCGGTGAAGCAATAAATATTACATACCCGGTTTTCAGTTTTAAAGTCCGTTTGTGTTAATAGGATCTTAGTTTATCTATAACACTTTTTGCTTTTCTCTGTACGGTTTTTATGTAATTGCCATTTTGTATTCGTACAAGAGCCCTTATAGCACTTGGATCTTCTATACCATTATTTGCTTCTGCAATTTTTTCAAATGCAAGAAGTACAGCAAAGGCATAATTATTGTCAGGAGACATAATATTTTGTCCAAGAATAGAAAAGGACAGTGCCTGGGTTACCTGGTTGTTTTTATTCAGGCCTATTGTTCCAAGTCCGTAGGCTGCTTCTGCAAGTACCATAGGTTCCTTCTCTGTTAAGAGAATGTTTATTAAAGATGCCTTTGCAGCCTCTCCTCCCAGTTTTCCCAGAGATTCACATGCTCTTCTTCTAACTTCCGGATAATTATTTATCAGCAATCCCGATTCTCTCATTTGAACACCGCTGCCGGACATTGATAAATAATCGAGGATTGACACCAGATCCTGATCCTTGCCGGAAGCTCTTCCGGAATCAATCATATCTTCGATTGATGAGAGTGCATTAAGTTTTGACTCACGGGAACCATCTGTAGCCATTTCTCCAATTACAGTTAATTCTATACTCTGAAGAAAAAGTTCCTCTACTGTAGTTTCCTTTTTATTTGCCTGATCCTGTGAATATACAGTTACGACTGGTAAAAGAAAACTCGCCAGCATAAATATAGTAAAAAATCTGTTTTTCATATTGAATCTCCATTTTCCCTAAAGGGGGTGTTATTTTAAAACTTTCCTATTTTCCATACATTATCTATTCTAACAAGCTCATATATTATTACCGGTGTACCCTTGATAAACATATATGCTTTAATTTTATTTCTATCCAGAACCTTAATCTCGTCAAGTTTTATATTTTGTCTGCTTCCAACAACTACATAGTTAAAATAATCCTCCAAAGATCTTAAAACAATATTATATTTTACAAGAAGAGGTGACTGGGTTTTTTCCTTAAGTATTTCAGGATCACTGTAATACTGTATATAATTATCAGAGAGATTCATTTTCCAGCTCTCATAATCTTTTGCCGCAATAATTTTATTTAATTTTTCAATTAGTGCAGCTATATCTGTTTCCGCTTTTTTAATTTCTACATCATTTAAAGCTTCTGGCGGACTTTGTTCTGTACTGTCAACAGTTTTTTTGGGTGGGGCAGTAGTTACTGCTTCTGTTTCTTTGACGGGTGTATTTTCTTTTATTACCGGTTCCCGGCTTATGCAGGAGAACAGGAACACAGTTAAAATAACAATATTAAGCAAAATTATATTTTTCATTGTTCTTATTTTATATAGTCAAAGACTATTTGTCAAAACGAAAATTAATAAACATGTAAAATATCTGTATTTATGTGCATAAATATCCATATTAGCATAAAAGATTTTAAAATAATGGATTATTTCGGTTCCCGACCGAAATATATCTTGACTTAGAGCGGCTTTACTGAGTAAATTATCAAAGTGATAAAAGCTATGTTTCCCGGTTCATTTGATCCTCCGACTAATGGTCATATGAATCTAATAGAAAGAGCGTCTTCAATTTTTGAAGAACTTTATGTTGTGATTGCGGTGAATAACCAGAAAAATACTCTGTTCTCATCGCAGGAACGCTATGAAATGATGAGTTTACTGTTGAAAGATTATTCCAATGTAACTGTAAAGCTGTGGGATAAGCTTGTGGTAAAGTTTGCAGAAAAAAATCATGTTAAGGTCATGGTTAGGGGAGTGCGTGCGTTAGTTGACTTTGGTTATGAGTTTGAACTGGCAATGACAAATAAGGAACTTAGTCCTGATGTTGACATTATGTTTATGCCTACAGATCCAAAGTATTTCGTCCTGAGATCGTCTGCTATTAAAGAGATTGCTCTCCTGGATGGCGATATTTCAACTATGGTACCTCCGGAAGTAGCTTCAGCTTTAAAACAACGTTTAAAAGGCAGTTGACATTAAGCTCTATTTAGAGTAAGTTCACACTGACTTTTTGCTAACTTGGAGAGGATGTTATTATGGCAGTACCAAAATATAAGACGTCGAAAAAACGATCACGTACAAGACGATCTGCAAATATGAAACTCACAGTACCTGGACTCGTTGAATGTGGAACTTGTGGTAATAAAGTATTACCGCACCGTGTATGCCCAAAGTGTGGGTATTACAGAGGGAATCAAATTATTGAACTCGAGAGCATGGCTTAAAAATTTTTTTGAGGAGTAAATAATGGACGAACTTTTTGACAAATTAAAGAAGCTTATTGCTGAAAAGCTGGAAGTGGAAGAAGCGAAAATTACACCTGAAGCATCCTTTAGACAGGATCTTGGTGCAGATAGCCTTGATACATATGAACTTGTATATGCTATCGAAGAGGAAATGGGTGTTACTATTCCTGATGAAAAAGCAAATGAATTTGAAACTGTTGGAGATGCTTTAAATTTTCTGAAATCACAGGAAGCTTAATACTAAGTGTCACATAGATTTAAAGCGTTTGACTTTAAGCCACCACCTGTTAATCAGGTAAGGAAAAAGGAATTACAGCTTTTTGAAAAAAATGCAGGTATAAGGTTCAGAAAATTAGATTTTCTGAACCTTGCTTTTTCTCATAGGTCTTTTGCAAACGAAAGTAAAGAAAGTATAGAAAATAACGAAAAACTTGAGTTCCTGGGAGACAGTGTTCTTGGTCTTGTTGTAAGCGAGTATCTTTATAAAAATCTACCTGGAAAGAATGAAGGTGATCTTGCAAGGGTTAAGTCCTTTGTGGTGAGTGAGGATAGTCTTGCCGGGATAGCCAAAATATTGAAAATAGATAATTTTATTCTAATAGGAAAGGGTGAGGAATACTCTGGAGGCCGGTCTAAAAAGGCAATATTAGCCGATTGTATGGAAGCTGTTATAGGTGCATATTTTTTAGATTCAGGTTTTAAATCATCTCAGTCCTTTGTTTTAAAATATCTTATTCCTGAAATAACTAAGGTTCTGGAGAATAAACACAAGAAAGATTATAAAACCCTTCTTCAGGAATATGTACAAAAAAAATATCGAAATTATCCAAAGTATTCATTAATCAAGAAAGTAGGACCTGATCATGACCGGACCTTCTGGATTGAAGTTAAGGTTGATAATACTATATATGGACCTGGCATAGGAAAGAATAAAAAAGAAGCTGAACAAAAAGCTGCTTCTCTTGCTTATCTGCATTTTTTTGAGTCTTAATCAGTCATATATTTCTTTTTCATATTATTTGCTATTTTTAGTAAGGCTTCTCTGTTGTTTAACTTTGGATCATCAAGAACAGTATTTAAAAGTTCGTTAAGCACGGTTCCTAAAAACGGTCCCCTTTTAATGCCTGCTTCGTTTATAAGGTCTGTACCATTAATTGATAAATCTTTAATAGTGAAGGCATTTTCTTTTTCTAAAATTGTATTAATTCTGTCGATAAATCTATAAATACCTTCAGAACTTTTGCTGGTATTGGTCATTCCAAACTGATCTGCAATTCTAAGTCGAAAAAGATCATTTATATTTTCCACACCTACTTTTGATATAAACCTTCTAACCGCTGCATCAGTCCAGTCTTCTGTGTAGTTAAACATATGATTTGAAATAAGGTGTATAGCCCTCTTTATATCATTTTTGGGGAACTTTAAACGGTCGAGTATCTCGCCTGCAAGTTTTGATGAGATATTTTCGTGTCTGTAAAATGTTGGAAATCCTTCGTTGTCAGATGCCAGGGCCAGAGGTTTTCCTACATCATGTAAAAGGCATGAAAATCTTAGAATTACATCATCTGATGGTCCTCCGTCACATGAATAGTACAGGTGATCCAGAACATCAAAATCATGAAATCCTTTCTGGTTTACTCCTCTGCATAAGGAAAGCTCCGGGATAATAAGTTCAAGTATACCTGATTGCTCCATGATTCGGAGAGCAATAGATGGTTTTTGAGAGCTTAATATTTTTATTAACTCATCTCTTATTCTTTCTGATGAAATATTTTTTAAATTTGTCCTGCATTTTTTCAAAGCATTAAATGTAGTTGTTTCAATTGTAAAATTTAGTTGTGAGGTAAAACGGCATGCTCTCATAAGCCTTAAACCGTCTTCGTTAAATCTATCTACAGGATTACCAATTGCCTTAATTCTGTGCCGTTTTAGATCCTGTATTCCATTATGAGGATCAAGAACTTCTCCTGTTTTAAGGTTCATTGCTATGGAATTTATTGTAAAATCTCTCCTTTTTAGATCTTCATATATGGAGGGGCTGAACTGTATGCTGTCCGGGTGTCTGGAGTTTGAATAATTCCCATCTATTCTAAAAGTTGTAACTTCAAATTGATGTCCCTTAAACAAAACAGTTACTGTTCCATGCTTGATTCCTGTAGGTATTACATGCTTAAAAATTCTTATAATGTCTTCCGGATTTGCATCGGTTGCAAAATCATAGTCTGTAGGTTTCATATCTGCAAAATGATTTCTAAGTGCTCCTCCAACCAGAAAACAGCTATAACCGTTTAAAGAAAAGATACTGGAGAAATGACGGAGGGTGGGGCTAACATAAAAATGTTTCATATCCTATTGATACAATAAATAATTCGATTTTTCAACCATAAAGTGCTGTATAGCACGCTATGTCTCTACCAGCACAAAAAAAAGGCGGTCAGTTAGACCGCCTTTTGTAAAATAATATTTTTTTACTGGAAAAGTTGAAGGACAGACTGATTCTTTGCATTTGCCTGAGCAAGCATAGCATTGGATGTCTGTACAAGAATCTGATTCTTTGTAAATTCAACCATTTCCTTAGCCATATCTGTATCTCTAATTCTTGATTCAGAAGCCTGAAGGTTTTCAGCCCCAATTGAGAGACCCTGGGAAGCATAGTTAAGTCTTGTCTGGTATGCACCTAGATCTGCTCTTTGTTTACTTACTTTTGTTAATGCGCTGTCAATTAA
Source organism: Spirochaetales bacterium (assembly GCA_027077185.1). The sequence goes on from JALTGJ010000400.1 coordinate 17,344, forward strand.
TGATATTGACATATTTGCACTGTCAGGTGTTCCAATTGAAAAGAAAGTTGCTGCATGAGGTTTTGCACCCAGACCCTGTAAGCCAAGACCCTGTGCAGTCATTGTTCCAATATAAACTCTTTCTCTCTGATCCATATTTGCACCAATATGAAGCCACATGCTTCCGGTAATGGCATTTTCACCATTATCCTTACCAAAACGGCCTGTCATCATGTTCATTCCATTAAACTGGGCATGTGAAGAGATTCTATTAATCTCATCTACAAGCTGGCTTACTTCTACCTGAATCTGCATTCTGTCTTCATCAGAATAGATACCATTTGAACTCTGTATGGCAAGTTCCCTCATCCTGTGTAGAATATCCTGAGTTTCCTGCAGATATCCTTCAGTTGTCTGAATAAAAGAAATACCGTCCTGGGCATTTTTTTCTGCTCTTCTCAGACCTCTGATCTGTGCTCTCATTTTTTCTGAAACAGCAAGTCCTGAGGCATCATCCCCGGCTCTGTTGATTCGCAAACCGGAAGATAATTTTTCCATGTTTCCTGTTACACGGAAATTATTCAGTCCATTCTGCCTTTGAGTAAACATAGCACTCATGTTGTGATTTATTATCATACAATCCTCCTTGATTGTGTATAAAGTCCGGACATCCTTGTCCAGTTATTACATAAATCATCGGAATGAAAAAAATATTGATTAGAAAAAAAAATCTTATCTTGACATCAGAGCTGATTTTGCAGAGAATAGCGCTATTAAATTAATATAAATATAATGCACATTTAAACTGATATAGTCCTTAAGCATTGTTGATTTCGGAGGCTCACTTGTATAATCCTGTAGATTCAAAAGTTAATTTTCCAAATATGGAAGAAAAAATACTCAAATTCTGGAATGAAAATAATATTTTTAAAAAATCAATCAGCCAGCGTGAAGGGAATGAGGAATTTGTATTTTATGACGGACCTCCCTTTGCAACAGGATTGCCGCATTTTGGTCATTTTGTTCCTGGTACAATAAAGGATATTATTCCCCGCTATCAGTCCATGAAGGGAAAAAAAGTTAACAGAACTTTTGGATGGGATTGTCATGGCCTTCCTGTCGAATACGAGATGGAAAAAGAGCTTGGTATTTCCGGTAAGTCCCAGATTGAGGAATATGGAGTTGCTAAATTTAATGAAGCCTGCAGGTCTATTGTTCTTAGATATACATCTGAATGGGAAGAAATAGTTACCAGAATGGGGCGCTGGGTCGACTTTGAAAATGGTTACCGTACTATGGATTCTGATTATATGGAATCCATATGGTGGATAGTTAAACAGTTAATGGAAAAAGGTCTAATGTATGAAGGTTTCTACATTATGCCCTACAGTCCTAAACTATCTACACCATTATCCAACTTTGAGGTAAACCTTGGCGGCTACAGGGATGTAGTTGATCCTGCTGTTACCGTAAAATTCAAACTAAAAAATGAAAATGCATATTTTCTTGCCTGGACAACTACTCCATGGACATTACCTTCCAATCTTGGGCTTGCATTGGGACCAGATATAGTTTATTCAAAAATTAAAGACGGAGATGATGTCTTTATTCTGGCTAAAGAGAGACTTGATGCCTATTATAAAGACTCCTCCGACTATGAAGTAATAGAGGAACTTACAGGTAAAGAACTTGAAGGTACAGATTATCTTCCATTATTTCCATATTTTAAAGAACTTGATAAGCAGAATGCTTTTAAAACTTTAGTTGCAGACTATGTTACTGTGGAGGATGGTACGGGAATAGTTCATACCGCACCAGGTTTTGGTGAGGATGATTATAATGTAATGAAAAATACAGGTGTTCCTGTTGTTTGTCCTATTGATGCTGAATGCCGGTTTACAGATGAAATTCCTGATTATAAGGGTGTTTTTGTAAAAGATGCAGATAAAGCAATTATAAAAAGATTAAAGGATGAAGGAAAACTTGTAAAACGGGAAAATTACAATCATAGTTACCCCTTTTGCTATAGAACAAAAGAACCATTAATTTATAGAGCAATATCCTGCTGGTTTGTTGATGTATCAAAAATTAAGGATAAAATGATAGCTGCAAACAATCAGATTAACTGGGTTCCTGAGCATATAAAAACAGGACGTTTTGGTAAATGGCTGGATGGTGCCAGAGACTGGGCCATTAGTAGGAACAGGTACTGGGGAAATCCAATACCCATATGGAAATGCGATGGTTCTGATTATATGGAAGTAATTGGTTCCAGAGAAGAATTAAAAGAAAAATCGGGTGTTTTGGTTGAAGATCTTCATAAACACTTTGTAGATGAAATTACATGGCCCAGCCCTGACGGTAAAGGAACAATGCGTCGTATTCCGGATGTTCTGGATTGCTGGTTTGAATCCGGTTCTATGCCTTATGCACAGGTACACTATCCCTTTGAAAATAAAGAGTGGTTTGAAAATAACTTTCCTGCAGATTTTATTTCTGAAGGTCTTGATCAGACAAGAGGATGGTTTTATACCCTAACTATTCTTGCGGCAGCTCTTTTTGATAAACCAGCTTTTAAAAATGTAGTTGTAAATGGGCTTGTTTTGGCAGAAGACGGTAAGAAAATGTCAAAATCTGAAAGAAATTTTTCAGATCCAAAGGATATTATAGATAGTTTTGGGGCTGATGCCCTTAGAATGTTTCTTATGAACTCTGCTGTTGTAAGAGGGGAGGATCTTAAATATTCTGATGAAGGTATTAAAGATGTTCTTAAAGGGTTTATTATACCTTTCTGGAATTCCTATAGTTTTTTTGTAACCTATGCAAATA
>JALTGJ010000401.1 GCA_027077185.1 Spirochaetales bacterium
TTCTCAATAACATCTTCAATCTCTTCTTTATATTTTGGAGCAGCCGGAGCATGTTCTATAACCAGATCAAAGGGTGTATATTTTATTCCCTTATACTCCCTCTCCTGTTTTGAGAGAAAACCCATATTGTAAAGAGCCTGGGACAGCTCTACATGAGGGCCACCATATCTAAAAACAATGTTTTTTACCCCTTTAAGGCAGTTATCTGAATTTATACCCATGCTTACAGGTTCCTCATGATTATGATCCACCATTCGGATTTCCCTGTCTACTCCCGGGAACTTCATCATTACTGGATTTGCAAATGGTTCTGTCTGAATATGTTTACCATTCTGAAAACGAATGGGAGGAAGACTCATATCCTCAAAAGCCACTTCAGGAGACCACCAGAATGGAATAAACTTTTTCGACCATACACCTTCATAAACATTCATATCTATAGAATCTACAGAATCAAACATTTCTGCTATTTCCCGTACCAGCACATTGACAAGCCCCGGGGCTGAGCCTGTATTTGTTATAGCCAAAACTCCTGCATCTTTGAATTTCTTATCCATTTCTGTAAACATATAACGGGTGGATTCTACCTCATCCATACCTTCAATTTCGGTCATACAGAGATCCTGATAGTTGGCCTTAAGTTTCAACGCCGCTTCCATAACCTGCATATTAAAATTAATAGGAAGCCCATTGACTATAATATCCGTACCCTGACCAATTTTTATTATATCATCAACATCTTTCGCGTTTACCTGAACAGCTTCCGCTTTGGAAAGATCTTCGGCAAGTATTTCGGCTGCTTTTTTGTCATAATCCGCACATATAATTTTTTTTACATTAGGTTCTTTTTCAAGTAGTCTGGCTACTGCACTGCCCTGTGCTCCTGTACCTAACACTAATACTGTTTTCATAGAATTTCTCCTGTTACAGAGACGTAGCGGGCTCGTGCAGCACGCTACGTCTCTACGATTCTTATTTTAATTTATATGAAATATTCTCATCTACAGTAATATACAGTTTTGCAGCTTCCTCCAGATAATACGATCGCTCTGAAGATTCCAGAACTTCAGGAGGATATGCACCTTTTGTTTCTATAACATTATTTACAAACATCTTTGTAAACAAAAATGCAGCCTGTCCTGTTAAATAAGATTCATGAGTTATGTTTGCTTTCTCAAATGCCTCAATTAGTCCGGGACCATTAATAAAACAATCTATTCGGGTATCCTTTCCTTCTTTTTTTCCATCAACTCTAATCCGGAAAGCCCCCTCTTCACTTACCATACCCTCATCAATTACTTCCTGTATTTCATCAGGATACTTAGGGGCCGGAGGAGTTAGTTTGGAAATTATATCCATGGGTACAATTTTTGTCCCCTTAACATCAATCTCCTTATCAGAAAGAAGACCCATTTTGAAAAGATCATGAGCCAGCTCCAGACCTGGACCCCCATATCGAAAGTTTACTTTTTTGACACCTTTAAGAACCTTGTCTGCAAGCAGCCCCATTGTAACTGGTTCCTCATGCTCATGATCCACAGTTCTTCTCTTTCCATCTATATACGGGAAATCTTCCATTCTTGGATCATTAAATGGTTTATATCTTTTAAATTCTCCATCTACATAACGAATTGGCTGAGCAGCCATATCACCAAAAGCTGTTTCCGGGGACCACCAGAATGGTATGAATTTTTTTGACCAGATACCATCATAAACAGTAATTTCAATTTCATCACAGCTCTCTAGCTGCTCTACTGCCTCTCTTGTAACAACATTTGCAATACCAGGAGCTGAACCTGTGTTAAAGAGTGCTGTAAGTCCTTTTGCTTTAAACTTTTCATCATAACTGAAAGCTCTTTCGACAGCTTCCACAAAACCTACATCAGAAACGGGTCCTGATGCCATATCCTGATAACAGGCACCTACTTCAAGAGCTGCTTCCAATACATTCACATTGAAATCAGGAGCAAGTCCATTTACAATAAGTTCACAGCCTTTCGCTGCAGCAACTATTTCATCCCGATTTCTTGCATTTACCTTAACACCCTTTGCCTTTGAAAGAGTTTTCTCCATCTCTGCCACAGCCTTTTCATCATAATCTGCACATATAATCTCTTCAATTAATAATTCTTCATTTAGTCTTTTTGCAATAGTACTTCCCTGAGCACCTACTCCTATTACCATTACTTTCTTCATTTCTTTAATCTCCTTATTTTTTAAGTATTCTAATCTGATAAATTCTAAAATTTTTAATTACAAAGATATTACTATACCTTTAAGTAATATAAAAAAGAGTAAATTTTATAATATTTATTTCGATCTCACCTCTAAAGGTAACTAACGGTAAAACATATGGTTATATGC
>JALTGJ010000402.1 GCA_027077185.1 Spirochaetales bacterium
AGTCATTATATCCTAGAGGTCCAGCAATTGCATTTTTTATGGTTCTATTATCAGATTTACAATAACTTTTAATAAACTGTTCGCGTACAGGATCCTTTTCCCAAGGACTCTTTTTCTTTGTAAAATTTTCCAATTCACTTGCATTGAAATAGTTTAGTTTTTCAGGGTTTTTTAAGAAAAATGATACCGAATATGTAGCCATAATACACCTCATCTATTCCCGATTCCTACCAATCAGTGGATTTAGTATATTTATCACTTAAATGTTGCATAACATTTTACTAATACATTGCAGTAGTTTTGGAGGATCTCTCCCTTTTGGGTAGGTTAATGACAGAATACTACTAGAACTGACCCTATAACTATACTGTAATATAATTTTATTAGCAACCATAAAAATCGTATTAATGTATAATACCTGTACAGTATAATAAATTGTCCGCCTAAAAGGGGAAAGGTAATAGAACGCCCATGGGCGTGATAGATAGTTTAATTGCTGCCATAACCTACATATACAACCTGGTTTTGGTTACAAGGAATGTCCGGGATTTTGAAGTTGGCAACATCCCTGCTCATGCCTCCAATTAACCGAAAAATTGTTCATACTTATCATGACTGCCAATCCAGAACCAGGTAACTGTGTCCTCATCAAGAATGCCGATTGCCCTATAACCAAGGGTCACCCTCACAGACCATATATTCTCACTCCGGTTAATACACTTGAAACGTAGGGAAGGATGAAATGGATCATCTATCCATAACTTGTAGGATTTTTTTGCTCTTGACCTAATTCCTTTATCCAATTTGTGATAGTTTTTCCAAAAGGAAGGAACTGTGTCAGATTTCACAGTTGTTCGATATCTAAAGCAATTGCTTTCCCATCACTAATCTCTTTCCGTGCCTGCCTGGCAGCATCAATAAGTGAATCCTGAGTTTGGGAGAATAAATCTGCCCATATAGCTTCATCCCTAAGATCTTCGATATACTCTTTCAAATGTTCTACTACCCTATCCTCAAGCTGCCCAGGTAATGTCTCAAGCATCTTTGTAATTGTGGCCATAGCCTCTGATGCCATAAACTTACTCCTTTTTATTCTTGAACTATCTTAATATAGTATACATAAAATTATCACTTTATCCCAGTATCTGATCTCAAGGATCCCTTCTCTCTCATTTTATCTTATAACCAATGCTGCAGCATATTCGAAATTCTTAATTTTGTAAGATTTTATTTTATCCAGGCTTGACAAAAGGCATCAACCAAACTAGTCTGACTAGTACATAGGGAGAAAAAAATGAGTACACTATGGAAGTTACAGGATGCAAAAGCCAAATTTAGTAAAGTTGTTGAGGATGCTTTGAAAAAAGGGCCCCAATATGTAACTCGTAGAGGCATGGAAGCTGTTGTTGTTGTTTCTGTTGATGAATACAAGGATTTAATATCAAACAAACCTTCTTTTAAGAATTTTTTGCTCAGTTGTCCCAAACTGGAAACTGATTTTGAATTTGAACGCCAAAAGGATTTTCCAGGAAGTATTGAGTTTTGAATTATCTATTAGATACCTGTGTTATTTCAGAACTTGTAAAACCATCCCCGGATAAAAATGTAATAGATTGGATAAACAAAACACCGAGTGAAAGATTATACTTAAGTGTACTAACTATTGGTGAAGTTCGAAAAGGTCTGACAAAACTTCCTGGCTCCAGGAGGAAAGACTTACTAAGCAATTGGCTAAATTCCTTACTTGAAGATTACGATAGCAAAATCTACCCAATCAATCTGACGGTTGCTGAAAATTGGGGAATTATACAGGGTAAAGCAGAAAACAATGGAACTCCCATGGCCTCCATAGATAGTTTAATTGCTGCCACAGCCTACACACACAATCTGGTTTTGGTTACAAGAAATGTCCGAGATTTTGAAGCCGGGAATATCCCCATTCGAAACCCCTGGATAGAATAAGATCTGTATTACTATTTTATCTTATAACCAATAGTCCTTAACAGCTTTTTCCGGTCTGTCTTATCTTCTGCACTCTCCACACCCTTTGGTGAAAAACCATCGACAACACCTATAATACCTCTACCCTGATCAGTTCCAGCAACAAGAACCTGCAGGGGATTAGCAGTTGCTGCAAAAATAGAGACTACTTCCTGACAGTTTTTTATTTGATTTAGAACATTAATTGGATAAGCGTTCTTAAGTATAAGAAAAAAGGTATGCCCCGCAGCAACACTCTCTGCACAATGAACAGCCTCGGAAATAAGCTTGTCATTATTGCCTTCGCTTCGTATTAGACATGGTCCGGAAGCTTCACAGAAGGCAAGACCGTATTCAATACCAGGGACAGAGCTTACTAAAATTTCGGGAATATCTTCTACTGTCTTTATAAAATGAGACTGTCCTACAATTATGTTACAATCCTCTTCCCATTTTAGCTGAACAGCTTCTGTTACAATATCCATAACTTAATCCTTTATTAATAAATAATAATATCGCTTTCGAGCACTTTCCTGTTAGTTTGATATATAGATTTAAATACATACAACCACAGGAAAGTCTCTGTCGCTAATACTAAAAATGTTCCATTTTTAGTATATCTAAATCAATTTCACAGCAGGTTGAAGGCATCTGGATACCCCAGTTTTCCAGAACCTGAGGGGAAACCTCACCAAAAACTCCTACTTCTTTATTCTTATACATAATTTTTGCAGATCTTCCTTTTATAAATCTGGGATCATCCAGATCAAGAAGCTCATAATCTCTATTTAGATAGTAAAAAATTGCAGAAACACTGCTGCTAACCTGATTAAATCCCTCTGCTCTGTCTGCACTAAGAAAACCAAGATAGTTTTTGGTAACAGTCCCGGAATTATCACTGGAATCAAGGAATGCAACCTTACCAATTTCAAATATATTATGAGGATATACAGCATTTGCCGATACAGACTCAGAGTTTAGGACAGAAGGAAGAATACTTGCACGAACGTACTCATAATTTTCTGTCATAGGGTTTAATATCTGAATATGATTATTACCGGAAATATTCATTTTTTCTATATAATCTTTTCCGGACCCAAGATAATTATAGATCATTTCCTGAAACCCAAGACCTATTAGAATATCCTTAGCCTTCCTGGCAAATTCCTCCTCGGGACTAATTCTGCCTACAGTGGAATCAGATGGCATAACAGGTTCAAAACTATCCATTCCCCTACCCATCATAATATCTTCCACTATATCCACAGAATGAAGAAAATCATTTCTATATTCCGGAACCTTAATTTTAATATTGCTGTCCTCAACTAAACATTTTATGCCCATTCTTTCCAATGCCAGGGTCATTTCCTCTTCTGAAAGATCAGAACCAAGCAGCTTACGGGCATAATCCAAATCTACAGTAATATCCTTCTGATAATAGTAGGGAGTTGTTATACTTTTTCCCATTGCGGTCTCGTAGGAATACTCCACCCTGACCGGTAGAATTGTAAATCCGGTATCTGCGAGATCACAGGCAACAATAGAAGCTGTTAGAATTAATGAAGGCAGATCTGTCCCTGTCAGTTCAATAAAAAGATTTTCATCCCCAACTTCGACAGCTCCAATTTCCGAACTGTTTATTACAGGAGAAAAACTTAAAACATTACCCTTTGAATCTGTAATAAATGGGAATTTATCATCCTTTTCAACTATATGACCATACTCCTGACCCTTTGGATGCTCTTTAATAATCTCTCTTAGATTAAGCTCTTTATCCATCCCCAGTGGAATAAATCTTGTACTGTCAGGATCGGCAGCAGTATACAATACAGGATAGTTAATCAGATCACTCCGGTAAACTCCCATGGCAATTGATTTTCTCTTGCGGCCATAGTTCCAGCATAATTTTTCCTGTGTCTGAATAAGATCTTTTAAAGTAGAATCGTCCACTGCTTTACCAGTAACAGCAAATGCTGCCATATATGGTCGTGTAGCCTTAATACCGGGATCAACTTTAACTATCCTGTTCCCTGCATCCAGAGATTCCTTTGAATTAGAAAAGAAATTATATTGAGCTCTCCTGCCCCCCTCATATACCCGCAGCTGTCTGGCAAGCCCTGCTGTCGACCATAAATCAGGCCGGTTTGTATCATTAAGTTCAATTTTTAAAATACCTTCATCATTATCAACACCATCCAGCTCTGCTTTTGCACATGGAAGAAGATTTTCCAGAGCATCATCAGTATAGGTCTTCCCAATAAAGCTGTATAAAGTATCTCGTTTAACCTCTATTTTAGGCATAATTATTTGCTCCTTCTAAGACGTACATTTTCAATATTAGGAGTAAAAAGCTCCCTAAGATCATTTAAACCAAGATGCATTAGAGCCATTCGGTCAATTCCCAGGCCCCATGCAAGTACAGGAACATCAATTCCCATTGCCTTTGTTACTTCAGGACGAAATATTCCACTTCCTCCAAGCTCAAACCAGCCAAGAACAGGATGTTTAATATGAACCTCTATAGACGGTTCTGTAAAAGGAAAATAACCTGGAACATAACGAACCTCTTCGGCTCCGGCAATTTCCTCTGCAAACATTTTTAGTAAGCCAAGAAGGGTTTTTAGATTAACATCATCTCCAAGGACTATACCTTCGGTCTGATAAAAATCTGCACCATGGGTGGCATCAACCTGATCGTATCTAAAACAGCGGGCTACACCAAAATATTTACCGGGAATTTTGGCCTTATGAAGCTGTTTTGCGGACAAAACGGTCCCCTGACTTCTCAATACCTGACGTCGGGTAAAATCGTGATCAAATTTATATCCCCATCCCCTGCTTCCGGTTTCCCAACCGCTTTCATGGGTTTCTGCAACCTGATCCAGCCAGGGCTGCTCTATTTCTTTGGCAGATTCAGCATTTTTAAGGTAGTAGACATCATGGATATCCCTTGCACTATGAAACTGGGGCATAAATAAAGCGTCTCCGTTCCAAAATTCAGTTTCTACAAGAGGACCATCAAATTCTTCAAAGCCAAGAGAAGACAATTTATCTTTTACCCACTGAAGATACTGACTGTAAGGATTCCTCCGTCCCAACAGAACTCTGCTTGGCGGTGTATTTATATTATATTCCCGAAAAGACTTCCCCTTCCAACTTCCCTTTGCAAGCATTTCCGGTGTAAGAGATCCAACCTCTTCACCTGTAAGTCCCTGTTCCAATAATAGATTTCTAACTTTCTCTCCATCATCTGTCAGCTCATATTCCAGATCTTCTCTTTCTATAATTTTAAATGGAGATCCTGCAGCTCCCCGCTTTTTACTGTTTGATTTAATTACAGCAAGCTCTTCTTCATTAAGTTCAGACTCATCAAAAACACCCTTCTTTGTTCCCTTTGCTAAAAGAGATTCAAAAAGTGCTATTCTTTCAGGCAGATTCGTACTTTTAATTTCAACACTTTTTTCCGCATCCATTTTTAGTATGCCTTCTTTTGACAACTGACCGAAGGCAGAACCTACATCTTTATTTTCAAGGCCAAGTTCTTTGGCTATAGAAGGCATCTTCAAAGCACCCCTACTTTTAAGCAGGTTTATTATTCTTACTTCCGGCACACCCAGTTCAGCATACTCCCTTCCAATTTCAGTAATCTCATATAGAGTTCTTAAATTTCGACTTGTTTCCGCAATATAGGATTTTGATGAAAGCCAGCTAAAAGCCTGGTTACACTGTCCAAGCTTGTAGGACAATTCCTTACTTATACGTTCTGTGGTAATTGTTTCATTTTTTGCAACATGTCTTAACAACCTGATTTCCAGGGGGTGAAGACTTTTTAAATCAAAATCCATTGATAACTCCTATCATTATTAACAGTACAATTAACAGCAGCAACAGTACTATACTTTAGTATTTAGTTTAAATATGTTTAAATATAATTTCCAACATTGTAAAGGGTTACAGGAGAAAAGTCATGTCTCTATTGATAAAAAATGCTGTTCTAAACAACTTTAAGAGTGATGTTTTAATATCAGAAGGCTTTATAAGCAAAATTGATCGGGATATAGATGATCCATCAGCAGAAATAATTAATGCAAGTGATAAAATTATTGTTCCATCTCTTAAGAATGGCCACACTCATGCAGCCATGGCTCCTTTAAGAGGGTTTGGTGATGATATGAAACTACAATCCTGGCTGGAAGAAAAAATATGGCCTGCAGAGGCGAATATTACTTCTGAAGATGCCTATTGGGGAACCAGATTTGCTGCCCTTGAAATGATCAAATCCGGTACAACTTTCTGCAATGACATGTACTTTCACTTTAATATGACTCAACAGGCTTTTATAGATTCCGGCATTAAATCTGCCGCAGGTCCAGCCCTTTTTGACTTTTTTAATGATGAAAAAGCTGAAGATATGAAGAAAAACTGTCTGGCTGAAATAGAGAATTATAATCACTCTAAAAATAACAGTTTATTTCTTGCAGCCCATTCTATCTACACTCTTTCAAAAGAGAGCCTAAAATGGATTGCAAAACTTTCCAGAGAGAAAAATATACCTGTTCATATACATCTTTCTGAAACAGAATTTGAAGTAAATGAGTGTATAAAAAATTATGGAATAAGACCGGTAAAACTTCTTGAACAAACCGGTCTGCTGGAAACAGATCTCATTGCAGCCCATACTGTCTGGCTGGACGAAAAAGAGCTGGATCTCCTGGCAAAACACAATACAACAGTAGTTCATAACCCCTCATCCAATATGAAACTGGCTGTTGGCGGAGTTTTCCCCTACGGTAAAATCAAAGGAAGGGGAATAAACATTATGCTGGGAACAGACAGCTGCGCCTCCAATAATAATCTGGATATGTTTGAAGAAATGAAGACTGCAGCTCTCCTTCAAAAATTTCATACTAATAACCCCGAGATAATGAAAGCAGAAGAAATTTTTAATATTGCAACCGGCAGTGAGGCATCTGCCTTTCCTCAGATTTCATCCAAAATTGAAGTAGGAGCACACGCAGATTGTCTTCTGTTAAATCCGGATATACCTGAGTTGGTACCTTCTCATAGTCTAATATCCAATCTGGTCTACTCCGCAAACGGCAGCTGTGTAGACACAGTAATATGCAATGGGAAAATTTTGATGAAAAACAGAAAGGTAAAAGATGAGGAGGAGATAACAGATAGGGTAAGATCTATTGCAGAAAAACTTACCGTGTAGACCACTCTGGTATTAGTAAAGACGCCCTATAGGGCGTCTCTACTAATACCCCTGGCGTCTCTACTAATACCCCTGGCGTCTCTACTAATACCCCTGAACAACCCCCATACCTGTATCAACCCTTATATCAACACCTGTAATTCCACTGGACATAGGGGAACTTAGAAAAAGAACCGCATCTGCAACTTCAACAGGATCAACCAATCTGGACAAAGGGGATGAGTTAATATATCTAATTACACCGTCAGGCCACTCTTTTTTAAGATTTTCATGATAAATAAGCCCGGGAGATACACTGTTCACCCTAATCCCATAGGCCCCCAGTTCCAAAGCTGCTGCCCTGGTATACTGTATAAGAGCACCCTTGGACGCAGCGTAATGACTGTGGGCCAATGCAGGGACACTTCCTTCAATAGAGGCAATATTTACTATTGCAGAATTATTAGATGGATATTTTTTATACAATTCAAGAAAAGCCTTTGTACATAAATGGGGAGCCTTTGTATTTATAGACATCATATCTTCCCAATCCCTGGATTCAAGTTGATTAATGGGAAGAACTGTCTGTAAACCCGCATTATTAACTAAAAAGTCCAGAGAATTATACTTAGAGGCTATTGTTGAAAATATTTTATTAATAATTAGAGAATCAGAAATATCCCCGGTAAATACAACAGATTCACCACTAAGAGAATTTTGAAGATCCAGAAGTTTTTTTTCTTTTCTTCCCTGCAAAAAAACCCTGCAACCTGCCTGACTAAAGCTGTGCGCAAGAACACTGCCCAAAGTACCCGAAGCACCTGTAATAAGTACGTTTTTACCTTCAATATTCCAATTACCCATTTATTGTTCCTGCTCTTCTCTTGTTAAAGATAATATTAAGTCTTTACTTTCAGGATACTTCCCTACCATTTCTTCCCTTAAATTCAGGTAAAAATCATCAAATGTAAAACCGGGGGACATTGTAGTTCCAATAAGAGCGAATTTTCCCCCTCTCACAATCCTGGAACCCTGAACAACATTACCAGGAACAGTAAACTGGAGAAGCTCACCATTTAATATATCCTGTCCCATAATTATTTGCTCTACTTTACCATTTTTATGAAAAAGACTTAATTCCATGGGATCCCCTAAATAAAAATGATAAATTTCCGGAAAAGGTAATGTATGTAAAGCAGAAAACCCATCAATAGTGTTAAGTAGAAGGAAGAAAATAGCGGTTCCCAGAGGTCGCTTATCCAGATTAATATCAGATACCCATGTTCGTTTGTAATACCCTCCTTCATGAGCAAGAGGTACAAGATTGAGTTTTTTTATTATATCATCAGCTTTCATCAATTCCACATTGTAAGAATTTTCCGAACCAAAGCTATAAAGTTATCTCTTACAATAGCTGCTGTTTCCATTACCTCTGCATGGTTAAGAGGCTGATCAAGTATTCCGGCTGCCATGTTTGTTATGCATGAAATACCAAGGATATCCATTCCGGAATGTGCGGCAGCCAGAACTTCCGGGGCAGTGGACATTCCTACAGCATCAGCTCCCAGAATACCAAGCATACGTATTTCTGCCGGAGTCTCATAGTTGGGTCCGCCCATAAAGGCATAAACACCCTCCCGAAGCTGAATATCTAAAGCATTACCAGCTTCTTTTGCCATTGTTCGGAGAGTTTTTTTGTAGGCATCTGACATATCAGGAAACCTTGGTCCAAAATCATCCATATTATGACCTCTAAGAGGTCCATTTACATCAAATTTAATATGATCAGAGATTATCATAAGATCACCAGGATCAAAATCCTTATTTACCCCTCCGGAAGCATTGGTAACAAGGAATTTATTAATACCCAGAAGTTTCATTACTCTTACAGGAAAAACTACTGTCTCATAGGAATAACCTTCATAATAGTGAAACCTACCCTGCATAACCAGAACCTTTTTACCTTCAAGAGTTCCTGCAACAAGCTGTCCTGCATGACCTTCGACAGTAGATACTGGAAAACCGGGAATATCTTCATACTTGATTATTACAGGACTTTCTACTTCATCTCCCAGAACTCCAAGCCCGGATCCCAGAACCATTCCAATTTCAGGCTTAAAATCAAGTTTACTGTTTATATACTCTGCAGCTTTTTTTAAAACATCCAATCTTTCATCCATAATTAATCTCCTGTAAAAAAAACCGAACCAAAAGGTTCGGTTTTTAAATACTAATTTTCGGGTCTCTTAACCTTCGTAGCCAGCTTCTTTACGGGAAGCAGGTGCTACAACCTTACCGGATTTAAGATCTGCAATAGCTTTATCAACAGCATCTTTTACCTCAGCAGGAATAAGACTGTTCCAGTTATGATAAGGTGCAATACCAGTTGCATCTTCATTTATACCGAAAACTCTGTTATTTCCACCAACAAATTTGTCATTTACAACATCTTTAACTGTAAGATATGTAGCCTGGGTAATACCCTTTACAGCAGAAGTCATAATTGCTTCAGGAGCAACACCGTACTGATCAACATCTACACCAATACCTGCAACGCCTGCTTCATCAGCACCATTTAAAGCACCAATTCCTGTAAGACCTGCAATCTGGAAAATAATGTCTGCACCCTGTTCAATCATAGCAAGAGCAGATTCCTTACCCTTTGCCTGGTCAACAAATGTACCAGTTACTACGCTGAGAACTTTAGCATCCGGATTAACAGACTTAACACCTGCATAAAAACCAGCCTGATATCTTTCTACAGGAGGTATATCCATACCAAGAACCATACCAACTACATTGTCATCATTAAGTCTGTCAGAAACAGAAGCATATTTTTTAGTCATAAGGCCTGCAAGAACACCTGCAACATATCCTGATTCCTGTTCTTTAAACAGAAGACCCTGAACATTCTTAGGAGCTGTAGAAGGGTCAACCCAAATATCAATACCTGCAAATTCGGTATCAGGATTGTTAGCTGCTGCTTCAAGTAAAGCATCTGCCATTAAAAATCCAATAGCAAAAACAACTTTTGAACCATCTTCTGCAAGACCTGTAAGGTTTGGAACATAGTCTGTCTGCTGTTTAGATTCTACAACTCTGGCATCCAGATTAAAATCAACTGCAGCTTTTTTCATTCCTGCATAGGAACCGTCATTAAATGATTTATCTCCAAGTCCACCTGTATCTGTCGACATACCAACAATAATTTTTGCTGCTGCAGTATCTGTACTTTCTTTATCACCACCAGCAAATACCAGACCCGAGAAAGCAAGTGCGAAAATCAGAAATAAAACTGAGATTCTTGTAAACTTATTCATCCTTTTCCTCCAAAATAAAAATCCTTTATATACTTAACTCTCATACGAGAATTATTTAAAAACTAAGCATCTTCCCTTTCTATAATAAAGTCAATTCCATCAGCCTTGGGCGGTCTGGATTTTTTAACAAGACCTGCCACTGCAATAACAGTTGCAAGATAGGGGAAAATTATAAAAATCTCTGCAGGTATCGGCAGAACCTTGAATATCTGCATTCTAATTTGAAAAGCATCCGCAAATCCAAAAAATAACGCAGCAAGAAACGAACCTATTGCAGTCCATCCACCGGAGATCATTGCAGCAAGAGCAATAAATCCACGTCCATTTGACATTCCTTCTGTAAAAGAAACAGCATTTTCAATTGACAAGTAAGCCCCTGCCAATCCTGAAAATAATCCGGATATTAAAACTCCCAGATAACGCATTTTGTATACTGACACACCTATGGTTTCAAGAGCCAGAGGATGTTCCCCTGCTGCTCTAAGGTGAAGTCCAACCTTTGTTTTCTTAAGAAAAAACAAAGCAGCTATAATTAATAAAAATGACATATAAATAATAGGTGTCTGATTAAAAAACATCGGCCCAAGAACAGGGATTTTAGAAAGTCCCGGTATAGCAAACTGATATTCGGCAAGACCATGAGGAATAGGCTCTGTAGTCCCGGGATGCCCGAAAAAGAGAACCATTAAATACCGGACAATACCAAAACTCAAAATATTTAAAACTGCACCTGAAACAACGTGATCAAGATGAAATGTTACGGTAGCAACGGCATGAACCAGAGAAAAAATACCACCGGCAACAACTCCGGCAATAAGTCCAAGCCAGGGATTTCCTGTATAATATGCAACTATAACAGCAAAAAACGCCCCCATAATCATTATACCTTCCATGGCTATATTAACGATACCGGAACGTTCACAAATTGTTGCACCTACAGCAGCAAGAGTAATGGGTGTAGATAATCTAATGGTAGCAACGAGAAGATCCGTATTGAGAATTGCTAGGATTCCGTCCATTATTCAGCACCCCCTATTTTTTTGGCTCTGGATTTTAATTTCCGTTTAATTCTATGTCCCAGCCAGGACCAGATATATCTGGCTACAATGAGGAACAGCATAATTCCTTTAATTATTTCTACTATGGAATTAGGAATCTGAGTAGTCCTTGACATATACTGACCACCTGCATCCAGAGCACCCCAGAGGAGTGCTGTAAAAATAACTCCAATAGGATGATTTGCAGCAAGAAGTGCAACGGAAATACCATTCCATCCATAACCTGCATTTAAATTTTCAAACATTTTATGATCAAGACCAATAACCTGTGTTACTCCTGCCATACCAGCAAGAAATCCTGCAAAAAGTAATGCTATAAATATATTTTTTCCAACACTGATACCCTGACCTCTTGCAGCATCCTTATTTTGACCAATTGCCCGAATCTCATATCCAAAAGTTGTTCTATATAGAATGTAGCTTACAAGCAATGCCATTCCAATACCAATTAAAATACCAATATGCACCCGATAATTGGCAGAAGGAAAAATTGTTTTAAACTTCATTAAAAAATTACTATCACGTATAGGATCGGTAACATAGGGATGTGACCCGGCACTGTCACCTCCCATACTTCTAATAAAAATAGAGGAGAGATACTTTGCAATCTGTGCAAACATCATAGTAGTAATTACTTCATGTGCACCTGTTTTGACCTTTAGCAAAGCTGGAATAAAATTATAAGCAGCAGCCAGAAGGCCTCCGGTAATAAAAATAAGAACTATTGATATAACAGGAGGAAGATTAAAGCTTACTCCAAGAAACGTTGCAACCATTGCACCAATATAATACTGTCCTTCAGCTCCAATATTAAAAAGTCCCGCCTTAAATGCAAAGGCAATAGACAGTCCGGTAAACAGCAATGGTGTTGCATTAAGTATTGATATGCTCCAGTTCTTTACAAAACCACCATAGAACAGGGCCTTATAAGCCTTAATAGGGTTATAACCGGTTAAAGCCAAAATAAGAGCTCCAATTAGTATTGCAGACAAAGCACCGATCAAAGGGATAAACATACTTTTTACTATTGAAAGGAACTCAGTCTTTGCTGTTTTAACATTGGTAGCTAATCCTCTATAAAGGAAATATATAACAAGTGCTGCTATAATAAGAAAAATACCAGAGAATATAGACGAAAAATACATTGCCATTCCAATAACACCCGATATAGCTGCCAATGTATAAAAAACCGGTTTAAGTTTTGTTATTTCCATGATTACTCCTTTTCCCCGGATTCTGATTTTTTACCACCTGTCATGTAAAAACCAACTTCCTTATCAGTAGTTTCTTCGGGAACAAATTCTTTAACAATTTTTCCTTCATAAAGAACAAGTATTCTATCTGATAAGGAAAAAACCTCTTCAAGCTCCAAAGAAATAAGGAGTATTCCAACATTTTTATCACGCATTTTTAAAATTTGAGAGTGAATATATTCAATTGCTCCTACATCCAGCCCCCGTGTCGGCTGAGCTACGAGAAGAAATTCCGGATTTCTGGAAAATTCCCTTGCAAGTATAATTTTCTGCTGATTCCCTCCTGAGAGATTTCCAGCTGGTTCATCAACCCCGGTAGATCTTATATCATAATCCTTAACCATTTTTTCAGCATAATTATGAACTGTATTTAAAGCCAAATTAATACCATGAACATAGGGCTTTTCGTCATGAAAACCCAAAACCATGTTCTCGGAAATATCCATGGGAAGAACCAGGCCATACCTTTGACGATCTGCAGGAACATTGGAAATATGTTTGTTCCTTCTTTGTCTGGTAGAATATTTTCCCAGGCGTTCACCCTTGTAGAATATCTTCCCATCCTCAAGTTTGCACATACCCATAATAGCTTCAGCAAGCTCTGTCTGTCCGTTTCCATCAACACCTGCAATACCTACTATTTCACCTGGCCTTACTGTAAGAGAAAGTTTGTCCAGGGCATTAAGCCCTTTATCATTTTTAACAATAATATCTTCCAGCGTAAAAATGGGATCAGCTGTTACTTCTTTTTTCTCTTTATGTACTGTCAGCACAACTTCCCTGCCAACCATAAGATTAGCCATATCTTCCTTTGTTATGTCCTTTGTATTTCGTTCCCCTTCACATTTTCCTCTGCGAAGAATATATACTCTGTCAGAAATAGCTTTTACTTCTTCCAGTTTATGGGTAATTATAATCATGGAAACGCCGGATTCTCTAAGCTTCTCAATTACTTCAAATAACTGATCAACCTCATGGGGAGTAAGAACTGCAGTGGGTTCATCTAAAATAAGAATTTTTGCCTTCCGGTATAAGGCTTTCAAAATTTCCACCCGCTGCTGAAGACCAACTGCCATATTTTCTATAATTGCATCCGGATCAACTTCAAGATGATATTTTTTCGATAAGTCGAGAACTTCCTTACGGGCAGCCTTGTAGTCAATAACCCCGCCCCTTCCAGGTTCACTCCCAAGAATAATATTCTCTGTTACTGTTAAGGTGTCTATTAACATAAAATGCTGATGAACCATTCCCAGTCCATTACGAATTGCATCCTTCGGTGATGAAAATTCAACTTCCTTACCATTTAGAAGTATTTTCCCTGCAGTAGGTTGATACAAACCATACAAAACATTCATTAAGGTTGATTTACCTGCTCCATTCTCACCCAGAAGAGAAATAATCTCACCTTCTCTAAGCTGAATGCTCACATCCTCATTTGCAAGGACATTTGGAAACTGTTTGGAAATGTGCTGCATATCAAGCACTATCCGGCCTTCGTTTACAGAACTCATATAAATTCCTTTTTTTGAAAAAATCCTATATCTCTATTTTTTTCAGACTACCCCAGTATACCCCACTTGTCAAGAAAGTTGAAGTATTGTGAATAATTTAACATTTAAAATAAAAAAATAAAACCCCCAATTTCTCAATCAGGGGTAATAATAAAAAATATTTTGAAGGACTGCCGGCGGCAGCCCCAATTTTACTACTATTCAGCAGGATCAGTCATTACAAACTCAACCCGCCTGTTTTTCCACCATACCTTTCTATCTGTTACAGAAGCAATGGGATGCTGGCCTCCATAGGCCTCAGTGCTTATTTTTGATTCCTCTATACCCCGGTCCACCAAAGCAGACTTAACAGTAGAAGCCCTGTTTGCAGTTAATGGAAGCAGAATTTTTTCCTCCGCAGCCTCTCGTTGGCCACCAAGGTAAATATTTAGAGCATGACCTTCCAATACAAGTCCGTATGCCGGATATTTTTTGTATATAGAAGCGACCCTGTCCAGAGAAGAATTATTTGAAGCAAGCTGCTCTGCACCTGCAGATCCCAGAGAATATTTATAAGCACCAAAAATAATATTTGGAACGGATAGATATTTTTTCCCATCCTTTAGCACCAAAAGAATATCCAGGGGAATCTCTGTCTTATAAACAGATTCATTCCCACCTAAATCTGTAACAGTCAGTTTTAAAACATAATCAGGATTTTCAATTGAAGCACCTGTTCCACTGTTTGAATCCGTACTGTTCCAGGTAATACTCCCTGTAGGATCACCTTTGCCCGAATAGGTTCTAAGAATATCTCCATTGGTATTCAGAACCTCCATGGACCAGTTTTCCACAGCAGTATTATCCAAAACTTTCAAAGTAAGATACACATCACCAACAATACCCTTATCTGAACTTGCAAAGGGATCTGCTGCAACATCCATACTTACCCTTGGTGCAGTAAGATCAAGAACAAAATTATCCGAAACTGCATCCACCCGATCACCCTTTAGATAAACAGCGGACAGCCTTGCACTGTAAGTTCCCTCTTTGGCAAGAGATATACTTCCAGATGAATCTACAACCGATCCATCCCAGACAAGTTCAGGAGGCAGATTATCAGAGCCCGGTATATCACTTACAACATTCCCATCCATATCTACTATATCAAGATTCCAGCTCTCAAGATTATAATCAAGATTTGTATCAACAAGAATAATCATGCTGTCACTGGAGCCGTCATTATCAGGAGAAAATCCCTTAGATGTTTTTAGGGAAATTGTGACAGGTTCTCTGTTTACAGTCAAAACGGAGGGTTCAATGCTTGTACTGTTTCCTGCAGAATCAGTAAAGGAAGCAATCAAAGTATAGTCGCCATCAGAAACTTCTGCTCCATCCTTGTCAGTACCATCCCATACAATTAATGAAGTGGTATTATTAGAACTTGTTGTAATAACTTCATTACCCTTTGAGTCAAGGATACTTCCCTTCCAGCTAACCTTTCCATTCGATTTAAATTTAATTTCAGCATCATCCTTTAGCCCATCACCATTTGGTGAGAACACAGAATTAGTTACAGTAAAATTAATTTCCGGGGCTGTTACATCTATAACAAAGGGTTCCAGAGCACTTGGTCTGTTTCCGTTCCTGTAAAATACCTTGTAGACAAAATTATAGTCCCCTTCGGGCATCGGATTCCCATCAGAATCATTACCATTAAAAACAACCGCTTTGGGAACATCACCCTTACCTGTAACTTTCCAGTAAACAACACCATTATTATTTAGTATCTGCCATTCCCAGGATTCTATCCCCTCTTTTACAGCCTGATCCATATATACTGTCATAAAATCATTGATTCCATTTCCATCCGGAGAAATTGAAGGTTTATCAATTACAAGAGCAACTGTAGTCTTTGTTAAATCCAGAGTTATTCCTTCCAGAACAATAGGATCTGCCACATTACCTGCTTCATCAGTAGAAGTCAGAGAATATGAGTACGTCCCTGCAGAAACAGGGCTCCCGGTATTATCTGTGCCATCCCATACAGCCTTGTCAGGAGCTTCATTTTTCCATGAGAATGTATGTATAATATTACCACTCTCATCCAGAATGGAAGCCTCCCACAATGCTTCTTCAGAAGCATTAACATGTCCAATGGTAAACGTATCAAGAAAGTCATCCCCATTTGGTGAAAAAATCATAGATTCAGGTTTAACAAGCTCTGCCTGAGGCTTTTTTGTATCAACGACAAAGTCCTCTACATCAATATCCTTTCTGTTTTTTGATGAATCAACAACCCATAGTTTAACATTGTAAACACCATCCTGAACCTTTTTCCCAGCCTTATCTGTCCCATCCCAGGAAATACTTCGATCAAGAGAAAATTCACTATAACCTCTAAAAATAGATGCAAACCATCCTATATCCGATTTTTCGGTCTCAACAATCTCTTTCATAACGTTCCCGGATGAGTCCAGAATCTGAATACCATATTCCGGGACATATCCTTCATCACTTTTAACGTAAACTTTAACTGAAAAAGAGAGGACAGCTGTATCCTTAACTCCATTGGAATCCGGAGAAAAATACTGAGTACCCGAAGTAATTGGCGGAACATCGGGAATTTCTTTATTCCCGGCACCAAATAATTGCCCTGCTGCCAATAAAAGTAAACTGGTAACTGCAAGCAGCTTACCTAACTTTGTTAATTTCATATTCCCTCCGAAAGGACTCTTTATCTAACTTATTGTATCATATATTAAATCTATCTTCTTAACTGGATTTTTTCCAATTAATATTGATTTTTTAAAAAGATCAATTGATTCATCCAAATTTTTTCTTTCATTCACATAAAATTCTGCAAGAATATCTCCTTTACTAACAGAATCTCCAATTCGTTTCTTTAACCAGTACCCAACGGCCGGATCTACAACATCTGTCTTTTTTGTACGACCAGCACCTAAAAGGAGAGCAACCATTCCCAGATCCTCTGTTTTCATTGACTGGATATAACCATTCTCTTCTGCCTTCACCTCTATAATACTCGTCGGGACTGGTAAAAGACCAGTATTATTTACTACTTCAGGATCTCCTCCCTGCATCTCTATCATTCTGGCAAATCGTTTTAAAGCTTCACCATTCGCTATTACTTCATTTATTTTTTCCATAGCTTCTGTCTTAGAACTAAAAACCTCACCAACAACCAGCATTTTGGAAGCAAGTGCACAGGAGATTGTCTTTAAGTCTCCCTCATGTTTTCCCCCAAGTATTTCGATTGCTTCCTTTACTTCAACTGCATTTCCAACTGCATTCCCAAGGGGCTGATTCATATCAGTAACAAGAGCATGGGTTTCTTTACCGGCGAGTGTACCTATATCCACCATCATTTTAGCAAGTTCAACGGCCTCATCTGGATCTTTCATAAATGCACCGCTTCCTGTTTTAACATCCAGAACAATTCTGTCACTTCCGGAGGCCAGTTTCTTACTCATGACACTTCCTGCAATAAGAGAAATATTATCGACTGTTCCGGTTACATCCCTAAGGGCATAGAGTTTTTTATCTGCAGGCACAAGATTCCCTGTCTGTCCAATAACAGAAACACCACAGGTGTTTACAATTTCTGCAAAGCGCTCCATAGTCTGGGAAATATTCATTCCGGGAATAGATTCAAGCTTATCCAAAGTTCCACCTGTATGACCAAGGCCCCTGCCTGACATTTTTGCCACTAAACCGCCACAGGCTGCAACAAGAGGACCAACTATTAAGGTGGCTGTATCTGCAACTCCACCGGTAGAATGTTTATCTACCTTTATACCCTTTATTGCTGATAAATCAACTCTGTCTCCTGAATCAACCATGGCAAGAGTAAGATCTGTTGTCTCCTCTTTATTCATCCCCTTAAAAAATATAGCCATTAATAGTGCAGATATCTGATAATCAGGAATATCTCCGGAAACATAACCATCTATTATAAATTTAATTTCTTCTGACGAAAGGACTTCTCCCTTTTTTTTCTTTAGAATTAAGTCAATTATACGCATAATTTATCTCCTTTATGTTAAAATAATACCATTTCACCCTTTACTTTTCAACCTTTCATAATCGGGGCCTTTTTCGACTAATAATGGGCCCCCGACACTTCGTGTCGCCCATTTTATCTTTATTTTCGCCAGTAAACGACCCATATATTAGAAAATAGGTGCTTAATAAATTCAATATCTGACACAGCGCAAAAAGCTTTAAAAAGATATTTGCATTTTTTTTACTGATGAAGTACTCTAATGTACAGGTAAGTATATGAAAGGATCTATAATTCTGCCCCTTGTGCAGATAATGCTGATAATTATAATAAGTACTCTGCTCTGCCTGGTTACATTTCTGTTTTTATTTAATAACAGTTATGGCCCTGAGGCCTCCCTAAGCTTTTCAGTTTTTATAAGTCATCTCCCTGAACTTCTGCTTAAAATATTTCCTATTGTTGTTTTAATAAGTGTTATTCTATCATTAATAAATACCCTTAAGACACCTGCAAACAGGGGGTTTGCAGCTCTTTTTACCTTGATAACAGCAAGTCTAATTTATTATTCAGGTTATACAGGCCTGTATATGCTTAATAAAATCTCAACCCCGGAACCCTTTGTAGAAGAGAATCATCTGTACTATTCAAAAATAAATCCTCTGTTAAATTCCAGTTTATTTTTAAAAGGAACAGATAAAAATTTTACTGCTGTTAAAATTACGGACAGCACAAAAAGTTCATCCTTTGCTGTCTATAATAACACTTTACTATCAGAAACTGACGGGAATGTACTAATTGAACCTCATAATCCATTTTATTCAAATATCTTTGCCCCTCCCGGACTTTTTAAAAGGCTTCTGTCAGATATAACAATTTTTAATACTGCAATCAGCAACATCTTTAAAAAATCCCGATTACTGTTTATGCTTACAGTTCTCAGCCAGATAGCCTTCGCAATTGGCTGCTGGACTATTATTAAAATTTCTAATTGGCCTTTTTTAAATGGACTGCTCTCTATCGCTGTTATAAGACTTTTTCCGGCATACTACAGATTCAGCTACAACGAACTTACTCAAAAGGCTATTGGGTTTTTAAAACACTCATCCGCATCTGATATGGCTCCGATAGCTATACTTTTAATACTGGCAGTTTTACTGTTTCTCTGGGATATATTATTTATTAAACACCGAAACAAAGCTGGTAATAATGGATAAATTACCCCAAAAGACATTTTTTATAATATTAATTTTCTATCTAACAGCATTTGTTGTTTTCTTTTCCTACTCCATATACAGTTTTGCAAGTGTCAATGTAACAGCAGGAACAGTAGAAAATGTAAGACCACATGGTCTAAATATGGAAATTTCCATAAATAGAGAAAAACCTGATTCAAAAATCCAGATTCTTTCAAATTTTAAAATAAGCTGGATTATAAATAATTCGCTCAAACTCTTTATTACTTATTTACTCCCTGTCCAAAGTACAGCATTAGTCATTGCGTTTTCCTTGTTTTTCCCCTGGAAGCTGGGAAAACCGGGACTGCAGACAGCTTTTGTTGATATAATTGGTAAAAGTATTTTTCTTTTTCTTATTCTTACTCTAATTTATACAGGGCTGACTGAAGGTTTATTACCCGGAATTCTCCAAAAGCAATCAGAACAAAAATATTTAACAGAAATTGCTGTTGATTTTTTTGATACCGCCAAAATTGAGATTGATAAACAGGATCAGAATAAAAATTTCTCCGGAATTGTAAAAATGCTCAATGCATATCTACAAATAGACCCTGAGTCTCCGGTCGTCCTGGATATAAT
>JALTGJ010000403.1 GCA_027077185.1 Spirochaetales bacterium
TTATTACAGCAACAATATCATTTTTTTCTGCCAGATCCGGCATTACCCGAATTGCCATAAGTTTTATGTCATTCAAATCAGAGGAGCTTTTAAATTATGCTGATAATCAGTGGAATCTTCTTGTTGCAAATGGCTTATCAGATCAGGATACCTATATTGATGCTGCTAAAAAGGCAATTCAGTCCTATGCAAAGTCTATTGTAAAGAGTAAAACAGAGCTTATATTTGCTTTGGACAAAGATTCAAATGTTGTTCTTGCCACATCAAATTTTAAACTTGGTATAGAGGAAAAATCTTCTCTTTTTACGTCCCTTAAGGATGGTGTCTCCGGTTGGCAAACCCTGACAGTTAATCAAAGACAAAGGGTTGGCTATGGATTCTCTTTCAAGCCTTTTGACTGGTATATTATGGTAACAGAGGATGAGGAAGCTTTTTATAAGGAAAGCCGTGATATTCTTAACAGGACTGCTATAGTTCTTGGATCAACAATTTTTGTATCCATACTGCTTCTAATATATTTTTCCGGATTTCTAACAAGACCTATGACTAAAATTGTACTTGCTATGAAAGATATAATTAAAAAAGGTGATATGTCCGGCAGGGTTTTGGTAGAGTATAGTGATGAGATTGGAACTCTTGCTCATACCTTTAACATTATGGCTGGTGAACTTGAAAAAGCATACAGTCAGATTAAACAATTTGCTTTTCAAACTGTACTGGCTCAGAGAAATGAACACAAGGTTAGGAATATATTCCAGAAATACGTACCAAAGGATGTTATTGATACCATTTTTGAAAATCCGGAAAAAATGCTTGTAGGTGACAACAGGGTTGTTGCAATTTTATTTTCAGATATTAGAAGTTTTACAACAATTTCAGAGGGGTATATGCCCGATGAGCTTGTAAGTGTTTTAAATCGTTATTTTGAAATTATGGTTGATATTATAATAAGTCATCATGGAGTAATTGATAAATATATAGGGGATGCAATTATGGCCTTTTTCGGGGCTCCTGTAAAACATCCCGATGATGCTGTAGAAGCTGTGTATGCTGCACTTGAAATGCAGGAGGCTCTTTTAAAGTTTAACAGTGAACTAATAGCAAATGGTAAAACTCCATTTAAAACAGGAATTGGTGTAAATTATGGTGTTGTTACAGTTGGAAATATTGGTTCTGAGAAAAAGATGGATTATACAATTATAGGAGATATGGTTAACCTCGGGTCCCGGCTTGAGGGATTAACCAAGCCATACCACCAGGATGTTATTTTTTCTGAAAGTGTTTCCAGAAAAATAAGCGAAAAATTGCCTGTAAGAATGCTGGATATAGTTCAGGTTAAGGGTAAAACCAAGGGTGAAAGTATTTTTACAACTAAAAAAGTAATTTCTCCCAGAGAACAGAAGGGCTGGGAATACCATGAAACAGCCATGAAGCTCTACTATAAACGGGAATTTAGAAGAGCAGCTAAATATTTTATGGGTGTACAGAAGTTGATTCCAGATGATTACATAGCTGGAATGTATATAGAAAGGTGTAAAAAGTATATTAGGAAGGCTCCTCCAGCCGACTGGAACGGAATCGAAATTTTAACTTCAAAATAAGTGATCCTTTAATGAATAATTCTGAATCGACCGTAAAAAAGATAATCCTTCTTGGACTTCCCCTCTTTGCAGGGAATTTTTCTTTTTATCTTCTGCAAATTGCAGATACAGTTATGGTTGGACATTTAGGCACAAATAACCTTGCAGCTATTGCTATGGCAGGACTTTTTACGGGGATTCTATTTACCTTTGTTTGGCCTGTTCTTGTTGGAACCCAGGCTGTTTCTTCCAGGAGGTTTGGTAAGCAGCAGGCTTCCTCAGATAAAAATGAAAAGATAACCCTTGCTATGGAAACTGGTCTGGCTCTGGATAATGGTATTGTTGTTGGTTTTGTTATGGGTTTTCTTGGAATTATTTTTTCTTTTACAGCAAAACCTGTATTAACACTATTAATAAAAGATCCTGCCTTACTTCCTTTATCCTTAAGTTATATTTCTGTGTTCCGCTGGGTTCTTCCTTTTAGTGGAATTATGATGTCCATGGAGGGCTTTCTTGGCGGAATAAATAAAACCAGAAATATTATGATAGCAAATATTGGAGGAAGTCTGTTAAATATTCTTTTTAACTATATTTTTATTTTTGGTAAACTAGGTGTACATACCTATGGTATTCAGGGTGCTGCAATAGGAACTGTTCTTGCCGGAATGTTTCAAATTCTATATTTGTTTTCAGTTATAAGCTTTAATAAAAGTCTATCTATATATTCAACTTTTAAGTTTAGGAAGCTGGATATAACTGTCATGAAAAATATGTTTAAAAT
>JALTGJ010000404.1 GCA_027077185.1 Spirochaetales bacterium
GTGGCAAATCTATTTAAAAAAAGTGTATAGAAATATAATGTTTGATTTATTATGCATTCTTTAGGGTTATAATTCTTATGGAAGCTGCTGCTATTAGAAAGTAAAGTCTGTCCAGGGATTCAAGATGGGAGTTATTTACTGCATCAATAAGGATCTGTGAGATTTTTTTATCCGGAATCAGGGTAAAAAGTATTTCTATACTCTTTTTAAATTCTTTACGGGGTTTTACCAGTATTCCTTCAATAACCGTATTCATTCCTGATCGAATAGATTCTTCTATGTTGCTCTGGTTTATATAGTCCTGAAGTGTTGCAATGCCATCAGAACTCTGTTCCAGGAATATCCTGTAAATTGGATAAAACCAGTTACCGATATCCAGAATGCCTGCTATAGATAAAATTATTTCATCCCTAAGGAAAGGAGCTGTTTTCTTTTCCAGTTTTTCGAGAAGAACATTAATAGAAGATATATTATGAAAAATTTCAAGAGCAGTAGCTCCGTGAATTATAAGCCGTGCATTAGATGTAGTTTTAACAATAGATTCTATCTTTGGTATACTGTCAATGTCCCCAAGTTTTGCAAGTGCAACCATACATTTTCCGCTTAAGAAAAAATCCTGGGATAATAACTGTTTTCTTAAAATATCAACACCTGATTTTAACCCCCTTTTTCCAATTATATCTGCGGAAATGTAGGCGGTGGTATTTGTGTTATTTTTTACGTCAGATATAAGTGCTTTGCTGATTTTTTCGTCTTCAGGTAGATGTGTAAGGGCACTTAATGCTTCTGCACGGATTGTAAATCTTGGGGATTTTAGATGGTGGAGGAGCTCCTGGGTTGATAGAACAGATTTAGATTCTGCTATTGCTTTGATGGTTTCTTTTTCCTGCTCAATTGTTTTTACTTTATTTAGCCTGTTCAGCAGATTTATTGCTTTTAAATCTCTTGGGGACATTATGAGTGACATTGTGTGACGAACTGAAAAAGCTCCAAGACTTTCCATTTTATTTACTCTAAAAAGAACTATTACAAAAAATATTAATACAATTCCAAAATATAATCTGTATACTTCAATGGGGTTTGGTGAATAATATTTTTTCAGGAATAGTAAAATTATTCCTCCGAGCAATGATCCTGTTCCTGCAGCAAGACCCTCTGTCATCATATAGATCATACCAAGACTAAACCTCTGATTCTCTTTAATTGCTTTAAAAAAATAAACCTGTGCAGAATTACGAGTTCCAAATACTCCCATATTATGAAGAAAAAAAACTATCAGGGCAAAACTCCAGATCCCAATACTGCTATCTATTGATGGAGATATTAATAGTGGTATAAGAGCAATAGTTAAGGCTCCTGTAAAATAAAACAGCAGAGGTTTAGCTCCAAGTCGATCTATAAGGAAACTATTTATTAAAGCCATGGATAGGGCCCCAATGCTGCCTGCCATAGTAAAGAAAACTATGCTGCTGTCACTCTGGTGGTACACTGTTTTCATATAGACTATCAGGAAGGGTGCTACCATAGTAATAAGAAGTGCTACAAGCATATTGTTGAGTAAAAAGTTTTTTATAGTTTTTTCTTTTAAAGCATTCTTAAAAACTGTATATAACTTTTCTTCATTACTGCTTATTTCGTTTTTGGACTGGGGCAGTTTGAAAATAATTGTTGCAGAAAATATTCCTGAAATTATTCCTGCCAGAAAGAAAATTGTGTAAATATAGATAGGAGAGTTCCCTCCCAATAAGAAGGCTATAGATATGCTGACTGCCATATTCCCGGTATGTTCGATAATTTGAAGTTTTCCCAGAAAGTTTCCTCTTAGTTTGTTATTTGTAATCGAACCCATGATAGGATTATAGCCGGACATTGCAAATCCTCTGGATATATTAAATCCCAGAGTGGATATTATTAGTATTATTAATATGAAATTATCTAAATGAAAGTAATTCAATATTGGAGCAGATAGAATGGGTATCATAAATAGGTATCTTATTAACCAGAATATTCCCATTTGTCTGACTGTCCCTATTTTGTTCGTTAAAAATTTTCCCAATAAAATAAAAATTGTTCCAAAATAGAAAAATGAGGAAATTAAGCCAATAAGAAAATTATCTGCACCCAGTCTAAGAGCATAGAGGGTTATTATATTGCCGCTTACAGAATAATATGCAATTACGTTAAATATAGTGAATATATAAAATGTATTTCGTCCCCTGGCCATTTCTCCCGGGGAAAGTGATTTTTTTTTCATATGGAAATTCTCTTTAATCTATTAAAAACATGCAAAACTCTATTAACTATAGCATAATTTAATATTAATTCGAACTTTATATAGTAAAATTGTAAAATAAGTTTAG
>JALTGJ010000405.1 GCA_027077185.1 Spirochaetales bacterium
GCGGTTCAATGGTTGACTTTATTGAATCTTCCTTCAAGACAGTTCAGAGTCAATTTAGGAAACCTCTCGGAATACATGCACATAACGATTCAGAACTGGCTGTTGCTAACAGCCTTGCTGCAGTAAACTTTGGTGCAACTATGGTTCAGGGAACTATTAATGGAATTGGAGAGCGTTGCGGGAATGCAAATTTGTGCAGCATAATTCCAAATTTATCTTTAAAGGGTAATTATACTACTATCCCTGAGAAAAATATAAAAAATCTATACTATATTTCTCATTTGGTTTCTGAAATTTCCAATACTTCTCATCCTGACAGTCTTCCATTTGTTGGTAAGAAGGCTTTTTCTCATAAGGGGGGAATTCATGTTTCCGCAGTACGGGCTAATTCTTCCACATATGAACATGTGGCACCTGATTCAGTAGGGAATACCCGGATAATTACTGTCTCGGAACTTTCCGGTCGAAGTAATATTATTGAAAAAGCAGATAAAATGGGTATTGACCTTCGATCCGATAATGATAAGGCATCTAAAATACTTAACAGGGTTAAAGAACTTGAGGCAAAGGGCTATCATTATGAGGGTGCGGAAGCTTCCTTTGAACTGCTGACTAATGCACTTATGGGAAAACAAAAACGCTATTTTGAGCTTCATGGTTACAGAATTATAATCTGGAAAAATGCAGACGGGGAATCCTGGTCCGAGGCTACTATTAAAGCTGCGGTGCCTAAGGAGGTTGCAGAATCTCATGGATATGAGTCGCATATCGAGCATACTTCTGCAGATGGCAGTGGTCCTGTTGAAGCTCTGGATAAGGCATTAAGAAAAGTTCTTGAAAAATTTTATCCTGATCTTAAAAAAGCACATCTGATAGATTATAAAGTACGTATTCTAAATGCTGAGGAAGGTACTAATTCAACTACAAGAGTATTAATTAACACTTCAGATGAAAAAAGAAGCTGGAGTACAGTTGGAGTTTCAGATAATATTATCGATGCTTCCTGGCAGGCTCTTGTAGAATCGCTTATCTACAAATTAATGAAGGATGAGGCAGAGAAGGAGAAAGGAGACGGGTAAAACGGAGACGGGAGGCCGGAAGAATTTAGAGATTTCTACTTTTATTCTTCTTTTTTTTCTTCCTGTCTCCTGTTTCCATTCTCCCTAGTCCCCATATTCTCTGTTTAACAGAGAATATGTTGATATATTAGAGAAAATTTATTGTTTTGTTTGCATGTCTACTTGCACTTTTTTAAGGTTTAGTGTTGAATAGCAGTGCACTTTGTAGCTTGGTCGGGAGGGTTGGTTTGTGCTGACATCAAAAATAATAGAAACTGGTATTAACAGCATATCATCGTTTATCGGGATTCCAGGTTCTGATCATTCAGGCTGTTCCATTCATAGATTAAGCAGCAGGGATAAGTTTGGTGCAATCCGGGAAGTTGTAAATAATTGCCCTGTCTTTGATTTTTTTGAGAAAGATTCTGATAAGGAAGTTTTTCTTCAGGAAGTTTTTAACAGAGAATCTCTTGGGACAACAGGCATTGGACATAATGTTGCAATCCCCCATGGCAAAAGTAAAATGCTAGATAGAGTTAGGATCGGTCTGGGTATTTCTGAAGAGGGACTGGATTTTGCATCAATTGATGGGGAGCCGGTACATCTTGTCCTTGTAATTGGAAGCCATCCTTCAAAACAAATGGAATATTTAAAATCCCTTGCTTATATTATGAACCATCTAAAAAATCCTATTTTACGATCTGCTTTAACAAATATAACATTTTCACGTAAAACAGAAAGTGAAAACTCCTATAGCAGATTTCTTGACGTTATGAAATCCCAGGTCTTTTCCTAACAGCTTTTTGCGCTGTTCCACAATTTTTTAAATTAATGCTATAGTTCTAGGACAGGGGTCTTTATGTCAGGGATTTTTACCTTTCCAGGTGTTATTTATACTGTATATATTGTTTTTGCTCTTATTCTTATTACCAGAATACTCCTGGATAATAATCATCCTGAAGTATCTTTTGCATGGATCCTTTCAATTATATTTCTTCCATATATTGGGGCATTTTTCTATCTGTTAAGTGGTATTAACTGGAAAAAATATAAGATTGTAAAGCAGCGGCCTGAGATTGCCTTTCAAAAACAGCTAGGGTCAATTCTAGCAAGGCAAAAAGATTTTATGCATAATCTTTCCAGTCAAATTGATAATGATGTTGCTAAAACAATGGTTTTAGCATTACAAAGCAGTAATTCTATTATTACCAGAAATAACAGTTCTGACATGTTTTTTTCAGGAAGACATCTTTTTGATTCACTGTTACAGGATCTTGAAAATGCCTCAAAATCAATACATATGGAATATTTTATTTTTAAGGATGATAATATAGGACTGCAGATTGCTGATATTTTAAAAAGAAAGGCTATGGAGGGTTTAAAAGTCAGAGTACTTTTTGACGGGGTAGGATGTTTTAGTAAGATGTCCAGAAAATTTAAAAAAGATCTTTCAGCTGCAGGTGTAAATACAAAATATTTTCTTGATCCTGCAAATGTTTTCAGCGGGAGATTATTAAATTATTGTAATCACAGAAAGATTGTAGTGGTGGATGGAGCAATTGCATATACCGGAGGCATGAATATTGGAGATGAGTATATAGATGGTGGTATAAAGTTTGATAATTGGAGGGATACTCATATAAGACTTGAAGGAGAGTCTGTTCATATGCTGCAGAGTATTTTTCTATCTGACTGGTATAATTCCGGGGGAGAAAAAATTGAAAGTCTGGATTATTTTCCTGAGATAAAAGAAACATATGAGAATTTACCTATGCAGATAGTTGTTAGCGGGCCTGATTCTGATTGGTATTCTCTTGAAAAACTGTTCCTGAATATAATAATGAATGCAAATGGTATTGTATATATACAATCACCATACTTTATACCTAACAGCAGTCTTTTAAATGCCCTTGAAACTACAGCACTTTCCGGAGTGGAAGTAAACCTTATGATTACAGGTAACCCGGATAAAAAAATACCTTTTTGGGTGGCTCATACCTATTTTGAATCACTTCTGGCAGCAGGTGTTAATATTTTTCTTTATAAAAAGGGCTTTCTGCATTCAAAACTAATAATTGCAGATGATACTATTTCGACAGTGGGATCCTGTAATATGGATATACGCAGTTTCCATTTAGACTATGAGGTAAATGCAGTATATTATAGCAGAAAAAAAACTGCAGAACTTATAAAACAGTTTAATTATGATTTGCAGTTTTGTGAGAGACTTACTAATAAAGATAATAAAAAACTTAATGTATTTTCCAGACTTAGAAATTCTATCTTTAAAATTATAGCACCTGTATTGTAGTAGTACTTACCAGTATTAAGGTATAGTACATGAGGCTTGTGCGATGTATCCCTCTTTTAGAATTTGGAGGCTATATTGCGCAGTGTATTATCCCTATATTAGAGAATAACTGCTATTATAACCAAAAATGTGAGACAGCGCAAATAGCTGTACATAGTTGGCAGTTTACATTAAATTTGTTACTGTAGAGGAAATTGCAAAACTCGAAGAGTTTTATAATTTCCTGCATTTTGAGCCGCTTAGAATTCCATTTCAGGGAAATCGGTTAGTGTCTTGAAAGCGGCTCTGTAAAATAGAAATAAAACTAATAGGACATGCTTACATATGAAAAACATCTTTTGGTTTACACTTGCAGTTTTTTTAATAACATTGTTTTTACCTTCCGCCATACTGAGTATGGAAAAAGTCAAGCCAGGTCAATATAGAATTATTTCAGAAAATACCATTGCTGCCTTAACCGATTCAATGGGCTTTATAATTTCAGAGAATGGTGGTAAGTCATGGACTCAAAGAAATAACGGGCTTCCCTTAAAGGTGGTTTATCCATTTACAGAAAACGAATATAGGAGATTTACTTCATTGTATGTTGATCCTTTAAATTCCTCCCGGATGGCTGTTACAAGTTCCTCTTCTGTTTTTCTAACACTTGATTCCGGATGGAATTGGACAGAGATTCCTACAGGAGGGGTAGTAAAAAAATCAAATTACTTTACATCAGTTAGTCTTGATCCTCAGAATGATAACAGAATTATACTGGGTACCTCCTTTAACGGTATTTTTGAAACCACTGATAATGGTAAGCATTGGAATAAATACCCTGTCGATCTAAAACTTCTTTACCGGGGGGCAGGCTTTTATGAGGAAATATCCGGACTTGGTATTGATCCTGGAGATACTGGTACATTATACATTGCAGCCGGATTTTCCGGTGGTCTGTTTACTGCTGATGGTACAAGCCAAAAGTTAAAAATTGTTGAAGGGACTGATAATGTTTTATCACATATTATCAGGGGTTTTAAGTTTTCCGGTAAGGAATTGGGCTTGTATACGGGAGAAGGCTATTTTTATTCTGAGGAAGGTGACAGTACATGGAAAAGTACTATGCCTCTTTTTATAAAGAATACTACCAGTACAGGTCCGGCAGAGATAGCCCGTAGTTCTGCTGCAGCAGACAAAATTGGATTGTATGTTAATTCTTTTCATGCTTCCGGAAAAAACCTGGATAACCGTATTTCTTTTATGAAAAAACATGGATTAAATTCAATGGTTGTGGATATGAAGGATGATGAGGGTAAAATTACATATGATACGTCTCTTTCTCTTCCTTTGGCTTTAGGTGCAGTAAAAAAAAGAATTAATATCAAGTTGCTTTTAGAAAAGGCAAAAGCCAATGATATCTATGTTATTGCCAGGATTGTAGTTTTTAAAGACCCTATGCTTTATAGGTTTTCTAATAGCTCATATGCAATCTGGGATAGTAAAAAACAGGCTCCCTGGGGAAATTTAGTTAAACAGATTAATAAGGATTCCGGAGAAGAAAGCTGGGTCCAGAAAGAATTCTGGGTTGACCCTTATTCTGAATTTGTCTGGAGCTATAATATAGCAATAGCAGAAGAGCTTCAAAGCCTTGGGGTTGATGAGATTCAGTTTGATTATATTCGCTTTCCCTCGGATGGAGATATGAGTACTGTTAAGTTTAGAAATAAAAGACCGGGGATGAGTAAAATAGATGCTCTGGAATCTTTTATGCGGGTTGTCAGAGAGAAAATATTTATACCTGTAAGTACAGATCTTTATGGTTTCAATTCATGGTACAGAATGGGGAACTGGATTGGCCAGAATATTGAGATGCTATCAGATTATGTTGACGTTATTTCTCCTATGTTTTATCCCTCTCATTTTTTGTCATCCTTTCATGGCGATTTGGAGTATCTGGACAGGGCAGAGTATATCTACCGGGAGGGTACCCGAAGAGCCAAAATTATTACTGGAAATAAGACCTTAATAAGACCCTATGTACAGGCTTTTTTAATTGGCAAAGAATTAAATATGGAATATGATGAGTATACACAGTATCTTAAGGTTCAAATTGATGGATTAACCAAATCCGGAGCTTCGGGCTATACAATGTGGAATAGTTCGAATAGATACTATATGGTTAAAGAGTAAACTCTAATAGGATTGTGCGATGTGTCCACTTTTAGGATTTGATATGGCT
Organism: Spirochaetales bacterium; assembly: GCA_027077185.1. Next base: position 5,588 of record JALTGJ010000405.1, read on the forward strand.
ATATTGCGCAGTGTATTATTCCTGGATTAGAGAATAGCTACTATTATAGTCCAAAATGTGGGACAGCGCAAATAGTTACTAAGGAGAAGTATGAATGCACTATCCAAAGTTTTTTGACAAAGTTGAAAAAATTATACTGGAAGATAACCTTGCTGATTTTTTGGGTGTCTTTGAGGGTGGTATAATTGAATTTTCATACACAGAAATAGTAAAAAGTGCCGGGCACAGTTGCCCCACAATAGCTGGAGCCTATTTAATGGCATTAAAAGGTCTGAAGGCTCTTTATGGTTCAGAAATACCTCAAAGAGGTAGAATACTGGTAGAATTTTCTGAAGATTACAAGGAAGGTGTTGCAGGGGTTATTGCCAATGCTGTTTCCAATATTACCGGAGCTACCGAATATTCCGGATTTAAAGGGATTGCTGGTAATTTCGTACGGCATTCGCTTATGAAGTTTAATGCCCAAATAGATTCGGATGTTCGTTTTACAAGACTGGATACAGGAAAACATGTTGATGTTTATTACTCTCCTGATAACATTTCCGGTAGTCCTCTAATTCAGGAATTAATGCCAAAGGTGCTGAATAAAGTTGCCAGTGATTCAGAAAAAAAACAATTTGGGGAGTTATGGCAAAGCAGGGTAGAGGCCATTTTATCCCATGCAAATGATGTTATAAGGGTAGTTTAAATAATATTTACCAGAATAATTTTATATTATTATAGGAGGACAGTATGTTAAAAGGAATTTCAAAGAATTTAAGTCCGGAACTTTTGTATCATCTTTACAAAATGGGACATGGAGATGAACTTGTAATAGCAGATGCCTTTTATCCCGGTGATACCATGAACAAACTTGTAATAAGAGCAGATGGTATATCTGTTGTAGATATATTAGATGGAATTCTCCCTCTTTGTAATCTGGACAGCTATGTATCGGACCCTGTGTTGATGATGGCAGTTCCTTCAAATGACAGTCCCGATCCTGAAGTGGAGAAATCCTATAGAGCCGTAATAGATAAATACTATCCTGAAACTCCAAAAATTGGAAAGCTTGAACGCTTTGAATTTTATGAACGAAGTAAAAAAGCCTATGCTGTTCTAATGACTGGAGAAACCTCTAAATATGGTTGTATCATTATTAAAAAGGGAGTAATCCCTGTATAAATTTTATATTTAAGAGAGATTATTAATAGTAGTCAACAGGTCTATATTTCATATGTAGGAATAAATGATAATCAAGTTGTTCAAGTCTACAGTAAAGTTGAAGGAAGTTTGCTAAAAAGCACGGTTAAGCATGTCTCAGTTATTTTGTTTTGTCTATTTGGCTTATTTTACTTACGGGTGAGTAAAAACCCTGTTCAATCATCTCCTTCAGGATATTGTCTGCCTGGTAAGCTTTTAGGATCTTCTCTGAATAAAGTTTTTTTAGAATTCCAATTGTACCGGTGACTTTTATATTACTTTCACGGCAGATATTTCGGGCATATTTATCATCTGTTACAACTATTCCATTTACTGTTTTTGCAGCTGAAATTGATGATGCCTCTCCAGAGC